>NZ_JBHIOE010000002.1:0-281021 GCF_042195335.1 Bartonella sp. CL25QHWL
GCACGCTCTACTTTACCGCCGACCGTATGACTTAGAATGGTTTCAGCGACCTCATAGGGAGCATCGGTTGTTTCAGCGAGCCAATTGCGTAAACTAGAACGAAAACCATGCGGGCAGGCTTCAATTTTATTTTTTCTCATATACGCCGCCATCATCGTATGTGAAAGAGGACCACGACCGGTAAGTGAAAAGATGAAATCACTTTTAGAAATACAGCGGGCTTGTTCAATTACTTTTAATGCTTCAGATGATAAGGGGACGCGAAATTCTTTTGTTGTATCACGCTTTCCTTTCATATTCTCAGCAGGTATGGTCCATATATCCCCATCAATTTGATCTTTATGAATATGACGTAAAGGGTTAGAGCGAACCCCTGTAAGGATAAGCAAGCGCAAAGCAAGATGTGTTATGTTTTGTGTTTTACAGAGGAACTGATAAAAAGCTGGTATATCTTTCCAATCCATTGCTGGTCTATTAGTGATCTTATGACGTTGTTTTCCTAAGAGAGCACGTGCTTTTTCTGTTGCTTGTAAATCAACATTCAAACCCAAGGCAGCCGCATGTTTGAGACAAAGATTAAGACGTATCAATGCTGCTTGGGCTGTTCCAGCTTTTGTATGCCAAATGGGGGCAAGGGTATTGCGTATCTCTGTTTGGGTAATCTCTGAAACGGGTAAACAGCCTAACTTGGGAAGAATATGAAGGCGTAAAGGTGTAAACCAATTTCCATTTTTACCGTCACCTTTTAATTCAGCTTTACGACTTTCAAAAGCATCTAAAGCAATATCTTTTAAATAATGGAGATTACTTATTGCCTCACGCTTTTGTTTATTACGTTCTTTAATAGGATCACGCCCTTCACGTAAAACAGCACGCCATTGCATTGCACATTCACGGGCTTGTTTTAAAGAAACATCTCTTAAAGCACCCAAGCCCATTTCACGGCGCCGCCCATGAATGGTAAAACGGTAAATCCATTGAGCACCTCCATCTTTACGCTTATGAAGTAACAAGCCGGCACCATCATTATATTTGCCAGCTCGTGGGTGTTGCGACAGCCCTTGCATTAAGACGGTTCATAAGAACCATTTTTAGTCCTTTCTTATATAAATTTTATCCACACACTCATCCCACTTGTTATGTACAAATGAGTGGTTTTAGTTGATTCAAGATAAACAGATTTGAAATGAGAGAATCCTACGTTATTCGGGGGTCTAATTCAATATACAAAACAGTAAATTATCATTATAAATCAATATATTGTTGTAGCCAAAACCTAATCCATGAGAGATTGTTGGAAATGTTGGAACTATCCTTGGTACTTTTGCTGGGCTTAGCGACATCAGATCGAAAGAAAATATTGTACGAGTAGGGCAGCGAGATGGACACAAACTCTATGAGTATAATTACAAGGGCTATCCAGAGCGCTATCGCGGGGTGATGGCGCAAGATGTTTTGAAGTCAAAACCTGAAGCTGTTTTCTTGCATAAGGCGACAGGCTTTTTGCATGTGGATTATGGCAAGCTTGGCTTTGAGATGGAAAGGGTGCAGTGATGGAACAAGAAAACACGAATTCTCTATCAAAGTTGTTTGATCCAAAATTTTTGCGTCCTTTTATGTATCAGGTTATACCGCAGTTACCTAGATATTTATTTCAACAACTCTCTACCCCTCTAAGCACGCCGTTGTAAGGGCAATACACGCAAAGTTTTTTAGAACGTGTTGCTTTTAGCACAAACCCTTTTGATGCGAGCAATGGGGCTGATACTCCACAAAAATTGAGTCCTACAGAGCTTATTCGCGGTTCTCAAACAGGAGGAGGAGAAGCTGGGAAAAAAACGCCCACAGAATTGATTATGTCTACGGATGATTTAAAGCGCTAAATGCCTCCATTGCCGGATGTTTCAAAGGATACTGTTAAGATACAAGAGGCGCCAGAGCAACAAAAGCATGACTTCTCAGAGCAGGGAGGCGTTGCATCAATGATCTCTCAATCTCCACTTGTTGGGAACATTGATCAGTCTAGTGGGGATGAAGCTGGGCGACAGCAAAAAAATGTGATGGATTATATTGCTCAACTTAATGAGAAATCTATAGCGGAAAACTCTTTGAAAAATGATTCTGGAAATGATGAGGAAAAGCTTTTTGATGCACCTATAGAAGAAGAAAAACATTTGAATGCACACTTACCAGAGGAGGAGCATTTAAAAGCAAGTGGTGATCTTGAACAAAAAACAGATTATATCAAGTCACTTGATAATTTTGTTCAGACAGGAGCAAATCTAAGTAGCTTATGGGAGCGTTTTAGAAAATCAGAATTTTCCGAGCATTTAATGGATTTTTTTGCAGGGCTTGCGTTATGAAAGACACCACAAGAAAGTTTTTCAAATGCATCTATCCTTATGCGGCAGGGCAACAAGGAACGCGCACAATATAAACAAACTTTGCAATTTTTACGCTCTAAAGGGTATAGCGATGAAGATGCGCAAGCACTCACACAATATCCAGACCTTGCCATGAAAATCATAGGCAGCACGTTAAGCCCTCAAAAAGGCTATAGAACATTGCTTAAAAGGCTTAATCGGGGTGATTATGAAGCTGTACCAACCGAATTGCAGAAAATGGACCAAAGCCAAGAGGCAAACGTTTACAAGGTCTTGTACTCCGGCGTGTATCAGAGGCAAGGGCTATGGACGAAAGGTGCTTATGTTTCCTCTAACTACCAAACAGTAGAAACGCAAGCACCAACGGGGGTTTTCAAAGCAGAAGCATTGGCACCGATTATTGGTTCTTTCTCAGGTCTGGGTGGATTTTTAGTGGGCAATGGACCCATTCAATGGGCTTTAGCCGCCATTATGGTTTTAGCCGCATGTACTGGCATTTTCTTTGTTGCTAAACGCTTTCAGGAGCACCGCCTATGGATCTTATGGATGAAAAGAAACTTGATGGTAACAGGTGCGGCTTTAGCCGCTTTTTTTATTGCCTTGGCAAGAGCTTTTACTCTTGGGAAAAAAGTAGAGCAACAAAAGCAAACAGAAAAAGCTTTAAAAGCAGCCACAACACGGCTGGAGGTGGAAAGTGAAGTTAATCAAAAAAGTGCTGCTGATGTGCGTGCTGCTCTCTTTGATTGATTGCGCGACAAATAAATATGCTTCTTCTTGTGTTGGTTGGTTACCTGTTTATTTAAGCCGGCAAGATCTGAACACCATCAGTTCCAATTTAGTAAGACAGATCTTAAAGCACAATAATCTAGGTGAACGCTTGTGTGGGTGGAAACATGGTTAGAAAAAAATCCAAAAAACACATAGAGCTTACAGAAGTAGAAAAGAAATGCTTCAAGAAATGATCATCACCTATCAAAGCGTGAAAATGATGTCTCGCTTGATGAAGTGGATAGCATTTTTTCTTTTTTTGCTTATCCTTGATTTTGCACGCCTCATGGATGCAATAGACAACATCTTCGCACATTTAAAACAATGGTTCTTAAAGAATTAGAAAAACTGTCATACAAGCAAAACTTCGAAAAATCCTTTTTACTATGAATTGGAGATCCAATCATAAGCGTAGTTCAGAATGCAAACCAAGTCGTAAGAGCTCTAGTGTTTTGGTATCTGGCTTTCGATAGATCACAACTAAATCTGGCTTGATATGACAATCACGACAATTGCGCCATTGACATGTTAGTGCATGATCTCTCCAATGCGCCGTTAGCGGTTCATTCTCCGCTAACGCTTTGACCACAAGCAGTAAATTCTCCTCTAGTGCATTAGCATACCTACCTTTGCTTTCATGTTTAAGATCACACCGGAATGAACGCGTATAGACAATTTCCCGCATAGCAAGCTTAGGTTTGCTTTTCAGATTTACGCATTTCGGTTCTATCTTCCCGTATCATGGTCCTTAAGCCGTCTAATGATGTATGTTCTTCGATGCGTCTCATTTCAGCATCCTCGATAGCTCGTAATGTTTCCGGATTTGGTTGGAATAGATCAAGCGGTAATGCTCGATCTCTAGCAATGCGGGTCATAAACATGCGTACTGCATCCGATACAGTTAAACCCGTAGACTTAATAACTGCACTTGCAATTTCTTGAACTTCATCAGGTATGCGGGCTTGAATTTTTCCCATTGCTAAACCTCCTATTCAATTGTAGTACAATGTACTACACGTTAAGTTTATGTCAAGAGTTTCAACAATAGCTTTTCACAAGAGAACTTAGCAAAATTCAAAAAATGATTAGAGAAAGTTGGCAGAATAAGATATGTTTTGTAGAAGAATATTGGAAAATCCTATTCCCTAACCTTTATTTATGAACCTCGCACTTTTAAAAAAAACTATATAAAATCAATGTGATATATGAATAAAAAAGAGCATAATATCACTAAAAGAGTGTTATAGAAATGATGTATCATGACGATTCTACCACTCGATAGTGCTTCGATAAGAGAAGCAATAGCGCTTCTTGAAAAAGGGAAGTTAGTAGCGTTACCAACGGAAACTGTTTATGGATTAGCGGGCGATGCAACCAATGGGAGGGCAATTTCTTCTATTTATTCTACAAAGGGTCGTCCGCAAATTAATCCTCTTATTGCGCATGTCAGCGGCATCGAAATGGCACAACGTTATGTTGAAATTGACTTTCTTTCACGCCAATTAATGGAGGAATTTTGGCCAGGGCCTTTGACATTGGTTTTGCCTTTAAAGGAACAGCATAATATCCATCCTTTAACAACCTCTGGTTTGAATACCTTGGCTGTTCGTTTTCCAGACAGTCGTTTTGCGGAAGTGGTACAACATTTTGGCCGTCCACTTGCTGCTCCTAGTGCGAATCAATCGGGGCGTCTTAGCCCTACTTCAGCTGAGGCTGTTTTTGCATCTTTGGGGGAATCTGTTCCTTTAATATTGGACGGAGGACCTGCTAAAATAGGGCTAGAATCAACGATTATTAAAATTTGTGGTGAAAATATTTATCTTTTGCGTCCAGGGGGGCTTTCGGCTGATAAAATTGAAGAAGTTGTGGGGAAGTCTTTAAAACGGATAGATCAAAGGGCGGCGATTGAAGCTCCTGGGATGTTAAAATCGCATTATGCCCCTAATGCCACGGTTCGTTTGAATGTAGAAAAGGTAGAAAATGGTGAAGCGCTTTTAGCATTTGGTTCAAAGCGTGTTATGGGGGCTGAAAATGCCGTTTCTATTTTAAACCTTAGCGAAGATGGAAAGTTGGAAGAGGCAGCCTCTCATTTATTTCAATATATGAAGGAATTAGATTCATTTAAAGTGAGATGTATCGCAGTAGAACCTATTCCATTATACGGATTAGGGGAGGCTATCAATGATCGTCTTATACGGGCTGCAGCTCCAAAGGAGAAATGAACATGGAGCAGGAATTAATTGAGGGGTTTAGGGAAATTGTTGGTGCTAAGCATGCTATAACAGATCAAGCGTTGATTGCACCGTATTTGCTTGAAGAGCGTGGGCTTTTTCATGGAAAAACACCTTTACTTTTACGTCCATCTTCTTGCGCAGAGATCTCATCGATTATGCAGTTAGCGAGCAAAACGCGCACACCGATTGTGCCACAGGGTGGAAATACAGGGCTTGTGGGGGGACAACAACCAGATGAAAGAGGAGGGAGCGTTCTTTTATCCATGGAGCGATTAAATAAGATTAGAGCTATAAATCTTGAGGGAAATTTTGTTGTTGTAGAGGCTGGTGTTATTTTACAGGATTTACAGAAAAAAGTGGATGAATCAGGTCGTTTTTTCCCTCTTTCTTTGGCATCTGAAGGTTCTTGCCAAGTAGGAGGCAATCTTTCGTCGAATGCTGGAGGGACAGCTGTTTTAGCTTATGGCAATATGCGTGATCTTTGTCTTGGTTTAGAAGTTGTTTTACCGGATGGGCGTATTTTAGATGATTTGCGTTTTGTTAAAAAAGACAATAGCGGTTACGATTTAAAAGATCTTTTTATTGGTGCAGAAGGCACATTGGGAGTTATAACCGCAGCCGTTTTGAAGATGTTTCCAAAAATAAAAGGAAAAGCTGTTGCTTTGGTGGGATTATATAGTCCGGCGAAGGCTTTAGAG
The DNA here is from genome assembly GCF_042195335.1 of Bartonella sp. CL25QHWL. NCBI lineage: Bacteria > Pseudomonadati > Pseudomonadota > Alphaproteobacteria > Hyphomicrobiales > Bartonellaceae > Bartonella > Bartonella sp. CL25QHWL. The sequence goes on from NZ_JBHIOE010000002.1 coordinate 6,085, forward strand.
TTTTTATCTCTGGCTCAAGAATATGGAGGAGGGATGTTGACAGGTTTTGAGCTCATGGGAAATCTCAGTTTGCAAATGGCTTTAGATTATAAGATGTGTGAGAAGCCTCCTCTTCAGCGGAAACATGAATGGTATGTATTAATGAACATTTCATCGTTGCAAGGCAATGATGAGGCATTATCGGTATTGAGTACTATTTTAGAAGAAGCTTTAAAGAATGCGGTGATAGAAGATGCAGTTGTTGCGCAATCTTTAAAACAGCAAGATTTTTTTTGGCAATTACGAGAAAGTATATCATCAGCACAAAAGTTAGCAGGAGGGTCCATTAAGCATGATATTGCAATCCCACTTGCTTCTATTCCTGATTTTATTGCTGAGGCAGCGCTTATTGTAGAAGATATTGCTCCAGGAGCACGGGTGATTTGTTTTGGACACATGGGCGATGGAAATTTACATTATAATATTACACAACCTGTAGGAGCTGATACGACAGTGTTCTTGCAGTTATGGTCAACAATGAATCATCGCATTCATAGTTTAGTGGTGGACTATAGAGGTGCATTTTCTGCTGAGCATGGAATTGGTCAGCTTAAGCGCGAAGAACTTCGTTCTTTTAAATCGCCTGTCGCATTGGATATTATGCAAGGGATTAAAAAAACGCTCGATCCTTTAGGGATAATGAATCCTGGAAAAGTATTATAATTCAAGAATGGTGATCATGTATTTTTGTTTAGATTTTAATAACCAAAAAAGAAACCAGTTGTTTTTTATTCAAACTTTTAATAATCCAATGAGAAAAAGCTGCTAAAGGGTGTATGTTATTTAAGATAAATTGGGATAATGTATATGGCTAATCAATGCTTTAATCAGGCAAAAGCGGTGCTTGAATTTCGGTTAGATCCGTGCCATTTGCCACAAACGACGACATATTTTTCATCCAAAACGGGTAATCAGGTTATTTGTTCGTTAAATGAGCGTGGTGTTTCTTTTAAAACGGATATGCCTTCAAGTTTATCGCATTTAATACCCCCTTATCATTTCCAAGGAATTGCAGCACGTACCGTAAAAACGCGTTCAGGAGAAAGAGCTGTTGCATTAGAATTACTTCATGCCGATGAGGAAGCTTGTATACCGCTTTTGGTTTCCAGAGATTTGAATAATGTTCTTCTGGATTGGCGGTTATGGGCGGATACTTATGGCCTTCCCATGCTTATGATCAATGAAGATAATCGCATTCTGGTTGTAAAAGATCGTTCTGATTTACATCGATTTTTTGGTACAACAGCACATTCTAAACAAAAGCGTTTTTTACTTCGTTATAGCAATCCGTTAGGCTTGCGTTTGGTGATTGCGAATCGAATTGCACTCCAGTAATATTAACATGCATTTATTTTTGTACTACCGTCAGCATTTATCTTGTTGTGCTGTAAAACATCGTTGTTTGGAGCGGTAATATAAGGCATGTAAACTTCACACATGAAGTGTTTTAGGAGATATGGCAAATATTCTTAAGTTTGCTTGTAGATATTTGTGTAAGTGCAGCATAGGAGTGGGAAGCAAGAGGAACCCGCTCAATGAGAATCCAGACCTTTACAGACGGGATTTGGTGTGACTTTTGGTTCTTGAAAACAAAAAGAGGAAGTCAATGATTGTAAATGAGAGTTTTTTGACACCATACATTGGCAGCAGAAATCGATTATGTAAAACGCTTTTTTCGGAGAGGTAAAAACGGTTTTCATAACAATAGAAACTGTTTTTTTTGGCGGTATAATTTTGGGTTTTTGCCACATCATAAAAACACCAGCAGATTGCTGGAAGTGTTTTTGAATTTTTTTATAAATAATTTCTCCATGTTGAATGAGAGCTTTGAATATTGCAGAATATTCTTATTTCATCTCTCTCTCTCTTATAATCAAAATCATTTAGATAGAAAGGGTTATCGTAATATTGAGAGTTGGAAAATACAAAGATGGTATCGGTTTTTATTCCAGAAAGATGGAAGAGTGGATTTATACTATTTGCAGGTAGTGTCGTAAAATGGGAGTGATGAGCATGAGAGGTATTGTTTAAGAATTTGTATGTGAATAATATAACTATCTTTTTTGGGCATTTTATTTTTTGTAAAAGCGGAATTTCATTAAAAACGCGATAGATAAAAGAAATGATAGTATATATGTTTTTCTTCAGGACTTTATAAGAAAGAAAGTGTTTATAAAAATGATGAGAAAATACGTTTAAAGTAACAGTAAAATGATCATTTTATATTACATTTTCAGATTCAAAAAATTTTCCTATTTTATCATGAGTAGATATTCTATTTATAATATTTGATTGTTCAAAGGAAAGCACACTCATTTTTTCAAAATTATGGTCAACGTAAAACAGTGAGAAAATTTGTGTGTCATGCTCTTATATAAAATAATAAAATCGTAAAAAAGAATATTCAAAGGATTTTATTTTCTCGCGCAACGGCTCTCCATCCGATATCACGACGAACAAAACCTTCTGGCCAATCAATACAATCAACAGCTTCATAGGCACGTTTTTGTGCATGCGTAATCGTTTTTCCTGTTGCAGTTATATTGAGAACACGTCCACCATTTGCAATGAGTTCTCCATCACGCAACACTGTACCAGCTTGAAAAACTTTCACATCGGGAAGAGAGTTTACTTGATCAACGTTACGGATAACAGTACCTTTTTGGGGAGAGTCTGGATAACCATTAGCAGCCATAACAACGGTGAGAGCAGCTTTTTCAGACCACCGAAGAGGCTTATTTTCAAGTTTTCCTTGAGCAGCAGCAAGAAAAATTGGCAAAATGTCATCTTTGAGGCGCATCATTAAAACTTGACATTCAGGATCACCGAATCGTACGTTAAATTCAATTAATTCAGGTCCTTTTTGCGTTATCATTAATCCGACGAAGAGAATACCTTTAAAGGGAGCGCCCATTTCTTTCATGCTTTTTAAAGCTGGTTCAACAATTTCTTTGAGAGTACGATTCACTATTTCTTTGGTCATGATGGGCGCTGGTGAATAAGCACCCATACCACCGGTGTTTGCTCCAATATCCCCATCACCTACACGTTTATGATCTTGAGCAGATCCAAAAGGAAGAGCAACTTTACCATCACAAAGGCAGAAGAAGCTTGCTTCTTCACCTTCAAGAAAAGATTCTACAACAATTTTGTTTCCTGCATCTCCAAATGTACTTTTGAAGCAGGCATCAACTGCGTTAAATGCTTCTTCCATAGTTGTTGCAACCACAACACCTTTACCAGCTGCTAAGCCATCAGCTTTAATAACAATGGGAACATCTTGTTGCTGAATGTAAGCTTTAGCTTTAGAGGCATCATTAAAGCATTGGTAACTTCCTGTAGGAATGTTATTCTTACGACATAAATCTTTTGTAAAAGCTTTTGAACCTTCTAGTTGAGCAGCTTTTTGAGTAGGACCAAATACACAGATGTTAGCGCTATTAAGAGAGTCTGTTATACCCGCAACCAATGGTGCTTCTGGTCCTACAATTACAAGATCAATAGAACGTGCTTTACAAAAATCAATAACAAGGGAATGGTCATCAATGTTTAAATTAATATTTTCACCAAATTCTGTTGTTGCAGGATTTCCAGGAGCACAGTATAACTTTGTTAGCAGTGGTGATGCTGCTATTTTCCATGCTAAAGCGTGTTCTCGTCCACCTGAGCCAATAAGAAGAATATTCATTGCTTGCTCCTCTCATAAAAGATGATTAATCTCATCCCCTTCTCATAAGAATGAAATGTCTCTATCGCAAGACCAAAGGTAAATCATTTGATGAAAAAAAATAAAAATATCGCGCATGTTCAGTCCTATGATAGCCAAGGACGGGTTATGGATGCATCTTCCAAACAATGGGTTTACAATTTCCTTCCCTGTTCTTTATGGTTTTATGCGCAATTGGCGCGTTGGGATCGGCCTATTGGATGGCAATTGTTGATGTGGCCTTGTTTTTGGTCAACAACAATGGCTTTTTTCTCTTATAAAATGCATTACGATACTCTTTTATCAATGTTTCTTCATTGGGTTTGGTATCTTTTTCTTTTTTTTCTGGGATCTATTGCTATGCGAGGGGCAGGATGTACTTGGAATGATCTTATTGACCATAAAATTGATGCTCAGGTAGAAAGGACACGTTCTCGCCCATTGCCGACAGGTCATGTGAGTCGGTTTCAAGCAAGAGTTTTTATACTTGTGCAATGTTTGGTTGGTTTAGTTGTTTTATCACAATTTAATAGGTTTAGTTTTTTTCTAGGTATTTCGTCATTGATAGCTGTTGCATTTTATCCTTTTATGAAACGCGTAACATATTGGCCGCAGTTTTTTTTAGGCGTTGCGTTTAATTGGGGGGCATTAATGGGGTGGGCTGTTGTCTTTGGAAGTTTAAGCTGGGCACCAATCTTGCTTTATGTGGGATCAATTTTGTGGACCATAGGATATGATACAATCTACGCACATCAAGATAAAGAAGATGACGTTACTGTTGGTGTCCGTTCTACGGCTCTTCTCTTTGGTAAAGCAACCAAGCGTGCTTTAGTATTTTTGTATGGTGGTTTTGTGATGTTCATTAGTCTAGCATTTTATTTAGCTGGAGTCCCTGTTCTTAGTTTTTTGGGGATTTTTGTGGCAAGCATCCATATGTTTATTCAAATTAAAGTCATTGATATAGATGACAGTTCACAATGCCTCAGGCTTTTCAAATCTAATTCGCTTATTGGTTTTGTGATTTTTGCTGGTTTAGTATGTGGGGGTATATGGACGATATTTTATCCTGCGGTCTAAAAATAAGTTAGCTAAAATCATAGTTTCTACTGAATACAGTATGTTTTTTTAAATAAGCTTGTTGCTAATCTATTTTTAAGCGATACAGTAGAAAATATTACTAATCAACTGTTACAGTGGAAATGAAATTCTTCTATTTAAATAAAATAAATCATCTTCTTTTAGAATTTTTCAAATAAAAAATATTTGTTTAACTGTTGGGAAGAAAAAATCTTCATAACGATGAAATTTGAAGGATTAGGGATAAAGTTTTTGTCTTTTCCAATCGCTGTGTTCAACACAATCTCGTGTAAAAAGCAGACGATCATGTAAACGAAATGGGCGATCACACCAGAACTCTATAGAAAGGGGTTTAACACGAAACCCAGACCAATAAGGTGGTCGTGGAATATTACCTAGAGCATAACGCGCAGTATATTGAGCAATTGCTTTTTCGAGCACAAAACGATTGTCTAAAGGTTGAGATTGTTTAGATGCCCATGCACCAATTCGACTACCACGTGGTCGTGATTGGAAATAGGCATCGGCTTCCTGTTGACTTACTTTTTCAACAATTCCTCTAATTCTTACCTGACGACGGAGCGATTTCCAATGAAAACCTAAGGATGCTTTCATTGATTTTAAAATTTCTTGTCCTTTACAGCTTTCATAATTGGTATAGAAGACAAAGCCTTGGGGACTGTAGTCTTTGAGGAGAACCATACGAACATTAGGGAGTCCTGTTTCGTCAACTGTTGCTAATGCCATAGCATTCGGATCATTTATTTCACTTATCGTTGCCTCTTCAAGCCACTTTGCGAAAAGTTCAAAAGGTTTTTGCATTTGCATAAAATGATCATCTGTTGGTATTTTTTTGCTCATAGTTTCTCCAAATATCAGTGAGCATGGGTGAGGCATTTTCTCATTTACTTTATCATCAAGAAGTCACAGTACCATTTTTCCTTATTTTCAAAAAGCCAATGCTATCGTGTATTTCTATGGTAGTTTAATTATTTTTACTTTAGCATAGACTACAATGAGCTATATTAAATAAATGTCTCATTTTATCTGGTATTTTAGTTTATTGATAGACATATAAAGAGAAAAGAAGAAATTATTCTCTAGAATAGATTGATGAAGCTATAAAGGGTATTAACAACGTATCAGTTGATATTTTGAAAACGAAGAAATTGAAAAGAGGGCAATATGCGTGATCCCTACACGATTCTGGGTGTGGCACGTACCGCAAAATCGCAAGAGATTAAATCGGCATTTAGAAGATTAGCAAAGAAGTATCATCCAGATCATAATAGAGATGATGCAAAGGCTAAAGAAAAATTTGCTGAAATTAATCAAGCTTATGAAATTATAGGTGATAAAGATAAAAAGGCACAATTTGACCGCGGTGAAATTGATATGGAAGGAAAACCGCTTTATCAGGCCTATGGTACTGGTGAAAATTTTAGCAATAAACAAAATCCTTTTTCAGGAAGAGCAAAGGGATTTGATTTTTCCTCTTCAGGTGGTGCAGGTTTTGATGCGAGTGATATTTTTCGGGATCTGTTTGGAGGAGGAGGTAGCTTTTCGAATTCCACACACTATAACCGTCCCCAACAAGGAGCACATGTTCGTGCTAATCTTGCCATAACACTAGAGCAGATGGTTGGCGCAGAAAAGGTGGAAGCTGTTTTTCCAAATGGAAAAAAGTTAAAAATTAAACTTCCATATTATATTGAAGACGGACAGGTTATTCGTTTAAAAGGTCAGGGAGAAGAGGTAGCTCTTGGGCAAGCAGGAGATGCGTTGATAACCATTCAGATTCAAAAACATCCTCATTTTCGGGTTGAAGGAAGAGCACTTCATCTTGATTTACCAGTTTCTCTTAAACATGCTGTTTTGGGAGCAAAAGAAGAAGTTGAGACGTTGGAGGGACGTGTGGTTTTAACGATTCCTGCGTGGTCAAGTTCTGATCGCGTTTTACGGTTGAAAGGGAAAGGGCTTCGTTTAAAAAATGGTACAAGAGATGATCTTTATGTGCATGTTCGCATTATGTTGCCGGAAGGTGAAAATGCCGCGCTAGAACAGTTTTTGCAAATGCAACAAGATTAATTTTAAAATTTTTATATATAAAAGCGTAGTTTTTGTTTGATTTTAAACCAATTGCTTGAAGAAAAAGTTGACCTGTGTCATAGGCAGATGAATAATATTAATTTTAAGTAACAATGGGGCAGTGCTGATGGCTAAGGGTAATGGTTTATTGTACGGTAAGCGTGGTTTAATTTTGGGGTTGGCCAATAATCGCTCCATCGCTTGGGGAATCGCTAAAGCGGCAAGTAGCGCCGGGGCAGAGCTTGCTTTTACCTATCAGGGTGAAGCAATGAAAAAGCGTGTTGAGCCTTTGGCTGAAGAATTAAAGGGGTTTGTTTGTGGACATTGTGATGTTTCTGACAGTGTCTCTATTGATACGGTCTTTAAAGAAATAGAGAAGAAATGGGGAAAACTCGATTTTTTAGTTCATGCTATTGGCTTTTCTGATAAAGATGAATTAAGTGGTCGTTATATTGATATCAGCGAATCAAATTTTATGATGACCATGAATATTTCCGTTTATTCCCTAACGGCTCTAACGAAGCGTGCAGAAAAATTGATGCCAGATGGTGGTTCAATCTTGACACTGACCTATTATGGAGCAGAAAAGGTTGTTCCAAATTATAATGTAATGGGGGTTGCTAAAGCGGCTCTCGAAGCGAGCGTGAAATATTTAGCGGTAGATTTAGGTCCTCAAAATATTCGTGTTAATGCTATATCTGCTGGACCCATTAAAACGTTAGCAGCTTCTGGTATTGGTGATTTTCGTTATATTTTAAAATGGAATGAATATAATGCTCCATTACGTCGTACGGTAACAATTGAAGAGGTTGGTGATTCTGCGCTTTATTTTCTTTCAGATTTGTCTCGTTCTGTTACTGGTGAAGTCCATCATGTCGATTCGGGTTATAATATCATAGGTATGAAAGCCGTTGATGCACCAGACATTTCTGTCGTTAAAGAATAAAGTTTGGTTTATAGGATTTTATTGGACAGCAGTAATTTGACCAAATTTAAAGTGGCTAAGAGTATTTGAGCGCAAAGAGCTACCTTGTGTATAGCATACAACATGCGTTGTCGTTGTAATATTTGACAGAGAAACGGATCTTTTTCATGTCGCATAATACATTTGGTCATTTGTTTCGTGTAACAACATGGGGTGAAAGTCATGGTGCTGCTCTTGGTTGTGTCATTGATGGTTGTCCACCTGGAATTATTTTTACTCTTGCAGAAGTTCAAGCTTATCTTGATAAACGCAAACCAGGACAATCAAAATATACAACGCAGCGCCGAGAACCAGATAAAGTAGAGGTCCTTTCAGGAGTTGTTGTTCAAGACGATGGGACGACATTGGTGACAACAGGTACACCAATTTCTCTGTTGATTCGAAACACAGATCAGCGTTCGAAGGATTATAGCTCGATTGCCCATCAGTATCGTCCAGGACATGCGGATTATACTTATGATATTAAATATGGCATTCGTGATTTTCGAGGCGGGGGACGTGCTTCGGCACGGGAGACGGCAGCACGTGTTGCAGCTGGTGCATTTGCTCGTAAAATCGTTCCTGGTTTGATTGTACGAGGAGCAGTGATAGCAATTGGTCCTCATAATATTAATCGTGATCGTTGGGATTGGTCAGAGGTTAATAATAATCCTTTTTTTACAGCTGATGCAGAGATGGTTCACATTTTTAGTGATTATATCAGTGAACTCCGTAAAGAGGGAACATCTGTTGGAGCGGTTGTTGAGATCGTTGCAGAAAATGTTCCGGCAGGTTTAGGAGCCCCTATTTACGCAAAGCTTGATCAAGATATTGCCTCGTTACTTATGTCGATTAATGCGGTAAAAGGTGTGGAAATTGGTGATGGTTTTGCGGCAGCCCGCTTGAGGGGAGAAGAAAATGCCGATGAAATGCGAATGGGAAATGATGGAAAACCGCTTTTTTTATCAAATCATGCGGGAGGTATTTTAGGGGGAATATCGAGTGGACAGCCAATTGTTGCACGTTTTGCTGTAAAGCCTACTTCATCAATTTTAACACCTCGTCGCTCTATTGATGTTGATGGTCATGATATAGACGTTATAACAAAGGGGCGTCATGATCCATGTGTTGGGATCCGTGCCGTTCCTGTTGGTGAAGCGATGGTTGCTTGTGCTATTGCTGACCATTATCTAAGACATCGCGGTCAAGTTGGGTGATTGAAAAGGTGAACAATGGCGTATGATGAAAAAAAAATTGTTTCTGCACTTAAAGCTTTTGAACGCGGTGAAATTGTTGTGGTAACAGATGATGATGACCGTGAAAATGAAGGTGATTTAACTGTTGCTGCAGCGCATTGTACAGAAGAAAAGATGGCGTTTATTCTTCGTCACACAACAGGTATTGTGTGCACACCTATGCCAAAAACAGAAGCAAAACGGTTTAATCTTTCTCCTATGGTACCAGATAATAACTCTGCACATGGGACACAATTTACGGTTACTGTTGATTTTAAACACGGCATAACAACAGGGATCTCAGCACATGACCGTACATTAGCTGTACGTAATCTTGCGAATTCAAATGCAAGTGCGGATGATTTTGTTCGTCCAGGGCATGTTTTTCCTTTGATTGCGCATGAAGGGGGGGTGCTCATGCGTTCAGGTCACACAGAGGCGGCTGTTGATTTATGTAAATTAGCTAATTTGCCGCCGGTTGGTGTTATCGGTGAGTTAGTTAATGATGATGGAAGCGTTAAACATGGCGATCAGATTATGAAATTTGCGCAAGAACATCGGTTGCATATTATAACGGTTGCAGATTTAATTGCTTACCGCCAACGTAAGGAAATATTGATCAAAAATGTTGGAGAAATGCCTATTGAAACATTTGTAGGTCCCGCTATTATTCAAAGTTATCAACTCCCTTGGGAAGCCGTTCAGCATATTGCAATTGTTTTTGGTGATGTCCGTGAGGGGGAGGATATTCCTGTGTATTTACATCATGAAAACATTATAAATGACGTTTTTTGTCAAACTTCAGATATTATGGTGATGATGCGGCGTATGATGGAAAAAGAAAAACGTGGCGTATTTATTTATTTGCGTGAAGGATCTGTTATACAATCAGCTATTGATATTCAAAACATGGCAAGAGACAGTTCAGAAAACCATGTGCAGGCGATTGAACGCGAAGAAGAATGGCGCAAAATTGGTTTAGGATCACAAATTTTAAAATATTTAGGAATAGGCTCTGTTATTGTTTATGCTTCTAAAGAGCGCCATTATGTAGGTTTGGAAGGTTTTGGAATTCGTATATCCAGAACAGATATTTTTTGAGGTTCATATGAAAAAAGAGATACAAGAGGGGGATATTACGACCTTAAGTTTCGAGCAAGCGCTTAAGCAACTTGAAGTTATTGTCGAAAATTTGGAACGTGGCGATGTGCCTTTGGAACAATCCATTGATATTTATGAACGCGGTGAAGCGCTTAAAAAGCATTGTGAAAAACTCTTAAGAGTTGCTGAAGCTAAAGTTGAAAAAATCCAGTTTTCAGAAGAAGGTTCTCCAGAAGGAGTAGAACCACTTGATGCTAAATAATATTAAATCTTTTTGGATATTTATTGTGGGACTTAAGAGATGCAATAACCTTAGTTTATAAACAGAAAAATTTATTGATTTCTTTTTTATATAATAATTTAAAAATGAGGAAATTATAGTTCATCTCAATAGAAAAGAGCATTTTTCAGTAAAAAAAGATGCAAAACTGTAAATAAGAGTAGAGAAGATGTATTTCGTTGCGTTTTCTTGAGTTAAGATAATAGAAAGGATTTTTTTTGTCTCAGGTCCTAACACCATTGCTTGACCGTGTTTGTTTTCCGCAAGATTTGCGGGCATTGCATGAGTCTGATTTGGTACAGTTGGTTGATGAGTTGCGGACAGCAACAATTGATGCGGTTTCTGTAACAGGTGGTCATCTTGGGGCGGGACTTGGTGTTGTTGAGCTCACTGTTGCATTACATTATATTTTTAATACACCAGAGGATAGGATTATTTGGGATGTTGGTCATCAAACCTATCCACACAAGATTTTAACGGGGCGTAGAGAAAAAATTCGCACATTACGTCAAGAGGGCGGATTATCTGGTTTTACAAAACGTTCAGAAAGTGTGTATGATCCATTTGGAGCGGGGCATTCATCTACTTCTATTTCAGCGGGGCTTGGCATGGCGGTGGCAAGTGCTTTGAAAGCAGAGACAAGACGCAATATCATAACTGTCATTGGTGATGGTGCAATGTCTGCGGGTATGGCATATGAAGCAATGAACAACGCTGGTGTTTTGAATGCGCGCTTGATTGTTGTTCTTAATGATAACGATATGTCTATAGCACCACCTACAGGTGCTATGAGTGCACATCTTGCACGATTAGTGTCTCGTCCTTCTTATCGTCATTTGCGTGAACGCGTAAAGATGTTGAGCGAAAAATTGCCAAAGTTTTTTTTGGATAAGGCCCGTCGTTCAGAGGAATTTGCGCGTGGCCTTTTGGTTGGGGGAACTTTATTTGATGAGCTTGGCTTTTATTATGTTGGACCCATAGATGGGCACAATTTGGGGCATTTATTGCCTGTTTTTAAAAATGTTCGTGAATATCCTAATGGTCCTGTTTTGGTGCATGTTGTAACCCATAAGGGAAAGGGATATCCACCTGCAGAGGCCTCGTCTGATAAATATCATGGTGTTAATCGTTTTGATGTCACGACAGGAAAACAGGTTAAAGCATCAAGTAATATTCTACCCTATACCAAGGTATTTTCTAAAGCTTTAATAGAAGAAGCTCACCATGATGATAAGATTGTTGGCATAACAGCAGCGATGCCAACAGGGACAGGTCTTGATTCTTTTGCGAAAAAATTTCCTGAAAAAATGTTTGATGTTGGTATCGCTGAGCAACATGCCGTAACTTTTGCGGCAGGACTTGCTTGTGAAGGGTATAAGCCTTTTGTTGCAATTTATTCTACTTTTTTACAGCGTGCTTATGATCAAATTATTCATGATGTATCAATTCAAAAATTACCGGTACGTTTTGCTATTGACCGAGCAGGTTTTGTGGGGGCAGATGGCGCAACACATGCTGGAAGTTTTGATATTGTTTTTTTGTCCACTCTTCCTGAGTTTGTTGTTATGGCACCTTCTGATGAGCTTGAATTGATGCATATGGTGCGTACAGCTGCAGCTTATGATCAGGGACCAATTTCTTTTCGTTATCCGCGTGGTGAGGGGATTGGTATAGATTTACCGCAACGTGGTGAGTTATTAGAAATTGGAAAAGGGCGCGTTCTGCGTGAAGGGAATAAGATCGCTTTGGTTTGTTTTGGAACGCGGATGTCAGAAGTGTTGCAAGCTGCTGATGCGTTGGAGGTTGAAGGGTTATCTACAACGGTTGCAGATGCACGGTTTGCAAAACCTTTAGATAAGGATTTGATGCGTCGTTTGGCACGTGAGCATGAGGTATTGGTGACAATTGAAGAAGGGGCAATCGGTGGATTTGGAGCGCACATATTACAATTTTTAGCGCAAGAAGGGCTCTTAGAGCATGGTTTGAAAGTTCGTACACTACAACTTCCAGATGAATATTTGAATCAAGGCTCACCAGAAAAAGTTCTTTCACGTATCGGGCTTGATGCTATGGGCATTGTCAACACGGTTTTTACAGCTTTGGACCGCGAGATTCGAACAGGATAAAAAATTCGAGTATGAGATGGCTGCCAGAAAAAGACTCGATATTCTTTTAGTTGAAAAAAACTTTTTTAAGACACGTTCACGCGCACGTGATGCTGTTATGCGCCAAACTGTTAAAGTTAACGGAGAAATCGTTTTTAAAGCTGGGCAAATCGTTTTTGATGATGCAGAGATTACCGTTTGTGATCCAGCGCAGAATTATGTTTCTCGGGCAGCGTTAAAATTGATTGCTGCACTTGATGCATTTCCAATTATAACAGATAAAGTGACAGCCATTGATGTTGGTGCATCAACAGGTGGTTTTACGCAAGTTCTCTTAGAGCGTGGAGCAGATCATGTTATTGCCGTTGATGTTGGGCATCATCAATTTGATAAACGTTTATTGGGCAACAGTGCTATAACGTTATTAGAATGCTTGAATGTCAGAGATTTTAAACAGGAACATTTAGGTGGGCGAGAAATTGATCTTATCGTTTCAGATGTTAGCTTTATTTCGCTCAAACTTGCATTGCCTCCCGTGTTGTCTTTAGCCAAGAAGGGTGCCCAAGCTGTTTTACTGGTAAAGCCTCAGTTTGAGGTTGGTCGTAAACATTTTAGTAAGGGAGGAATATTAAGTCCATCAAGTGCTAAAGAAACTGCTGAGGCACTTTTTGTTTGGTTAAATACACAAACAGGGTGGAGTGCAAAAGGTTTAATTTCTTCCCCTATTACAGGTGGTGATGGCAACGTGGAATATTTACTATTCGGAGAAAAACAAGAGTGAATGACAATGTCATAATCGATCATATCGGAGTAAATGGTTATGGTATTGCTAAGATGTCTCACGGCTTCGTTTCTGTTCCTTTTACTTTACCAGGAGAGTGTGCTGAAATTACTGTTCATGGAAAATATGCAACATATATAGCATTAAAAGAAAAATCATCAGAACGCATTGATACTCTTTGTCAGCATTTTGGAGAATGTGGAGGGTGTACTCTTCAGCATTGGCATATGGATGCTTATCGCGTATGGAAACAACAATTGGTTGTTGAGGCGCTTAAAAAGTATGGACTTAATAATGTTGTTGCGCCTTTAATAGAATGTAAACCTTATAGCCGACGGCGGATTACTCTAACAGCATCCATGACCCCACAGGGGCAAAAAGTTGGTTTTAACCGTTATCTCTCTCATGAGATTGTAGCTCTTGAGGAATGCCCAGTAAGCCGTCCAGAGCTTATTTCTCAGTTGCATAATATCAGAGAGCTCTGTGCTTTTCTAAAGAGCTCTGCCAAACGGTTTCATGTTACGATAACATGTGTTGAAAATGGTTTAGATGTTGCTTTAAGCGGTTGCATTATACACCATGAATCACTTCGTCAGAAAATGATCAGTGCTGCTCTTTCATATGGGATTATACGTTTATCTGTTGACGGTGAAGTTTTGGTTGAACGAGAAAAACCAGAGATTTACTTTGGAGATGTCCGTGTTGAATTTCCTTCTGGTGGTTTTCTGCAAGCAACTTGTGAAGCGGAAAATATAATGGGCAATATTATTTTGACTCATTTAAAAAAAGCAAAGAATGCTGTTGATTTGTTTTCAGGGGTAGGAACATTTACCTTGCGTATGGCAAAAAAGATGAATGTTCATGCAGTAGAAAATAATGAAGATGCATTAAGAAATCTAAATACAGCAGCACGTTTTGCGACTGGTTTAAAAACGGTCACTTGTGAAAAACGTGATCTTTTCCGACATCCCCTTTCTGTAAAGGAACTTGAATGTTTTGAGAGTGTTGTTTTGGATCCTCCCCGTGCTGGTGCAGAGCAACAAGTACGTGAATTAGCGAAGACAACAGTATCACGTGTTGTGGCAATTTCTTGTAATCCTACTACATTTGCTCGTGATTTATCTCTTCTTGTTGCAGGGGGGTATACAGTAGAAAAAATCATACCGATCGATCAATTTTTATGGTCACCACATGTCGAAATTGTTGCTGTTTTGAGCAAAAAGAAAAAAAAGAAAGGTTGGAAACTTTAGCCTAATTTTTTTTAAAAGTTTACCTGAGTATTATTATAAAATCTCTCCAAAATTTATCTATAATAATAACCTTTTTCTCGTTGATCTAAGAGCACTGAATGTAGAAAGTGCTTTTTTATTATGAAATATAAAAGACAAGTTACCCCACACAAAAAAACCACAAAAAAGACGAATGGATTACGAAGAATATGTGTCTGAATAAGCCTGTTCCATCGTTATATTTGCCATCTCCCAATGTTTCTAAAATTCTTGGTACTTGAGACGGTCCATAAGAAGAATCTTTAGTTCTTTCTTGTACAGTTTTTATCCATATAACTCTCCCTGCCTGTAATGTATAAACGAATGATTTTGATTGGTTCAACAGACACAGATTTAAAATGAGAGAATCTTACGGTATTCAAGGTTCTAATACAATATGAATAACGCTAGATTATCTTTATAAATCAATGCATTGTACCCCCTCACAAAATGGTCGTAATAGACGAGAAGGAGGCAATACGGGGAAGGAATGAGCAAGCTTATTCCTCTATAAGCGCAGTTCCACCGATTGTCATATTATTGATTCGAAGGTGAGGTTGGCCAACACCAACAGGGACATTTTGGCCAGCTTTTCCACACATACCAATACCATTATCTAGTTTACTATCATTACCAATCATTGTGATACGTTTCATAGCATCCGGTCCATTTCCAATAAGAGTTGCCCCTTTGATTGGTGCACAAATTTTACCATTTTCTACTCGGTATGCTTCAGTACATTCAAAGACGAATTTTCCAGAAGTAATATCAACTTGTCCTCCACCAAATGAAACAGCATAGATACCACTTTTAAGTGAAGAAAGGATTTCTTCAGGTGTTTTATCTCCTCCTAGCATGATTGTATTGGTCATTCGTGGCATTGGTGCATAAGCATAAGATTCACGCCGTCCATTTCCAGTTGATTTACCTCCCATAAGCCGTGCATTAAGCCTGTCTTGCATAAAACCAACGAGCTTTCCATCTTCAATGAGAACGTTATATCCTGAAGGGGTCCCCTCATCATCAACAGTGAGAGAGCCACGGCATTGTGGAATTGTTCCGTCATCAACAACTGTAACACCTTTTGCTGCAACTTGTTGTCCTAAAAGTCCAGCAAAAGCGGATGTTTTTTTACGGTTAAAGTCACCTTCTAAACCATGACCTACGGCTTCATGGAGCATAACACCAGGCCATCCGTTGGCTAAGACAACATCAAAAGATCCAGCAGGTGCTGCTTCTGCTTCTAAATTTGTTAAAGCCATACGTAAGGCTTCATCTGCAGCTTTCTTCCAATTGTCTTCATGAATAAATTGGTTAAATGCTTGTCTCCCTCCACACCCATAAAAACCATTTTCACGTCGATTGCCTTCAGCTACGACCACAGATATAGAAAGTCGCACAAGGGGACGAATATCACGAACCAAATAACCATCTGCACGTAAAATTTCAACATGTTGTAGCGAGCCGGAAAGAGAAACAGTCACTTGATGCAATTTATCATTTTTAGCACGTAAATAGGCATCAATTTTTTGCAAAAGAGCACTTTTTTCTTCAAATGATGGAGCATCAAGGGGATTATGCGGTTGATAAAGTCTTTTGTTTGTTTGTTGAGGTGCTATACTATAAGGCCCTGCATGATTATTATAGGTAACAGCTTTAGCAGCTTCACTGGCACGTTTGAGTGCAGCAGCTGATAACTCACTAGAGTGAGCATATCCAGTAGCCTCTCCAGCAACAACGCGTAGTCCAAATCCCATATCTTGATGAAATGAGCCGTTTTTAAGCTGCCCATTATCAAATAAAAGAGCTTCGCTTTCTGTGTACTCAAGGTAAAGCTCACCATCATCAGCATGATGAAGTGTTTCCTGTACAAGTGATTGCACTTTAGAGGAAGCAATATCAAAATGATCAATCAGCGATTTCATAAGAATTATCCTATTTTTATGGGGGCTTAGAAGATTTTTATCAATCTAATTTTAAGAATCTTTCAAAATATACGATGAAATTTCAATCGTTTAAAGTGTATTGATTTCACTCATGTTGGTAAGGTTGCATAGGCGTCGCCAAGACCATGAAGGTCAACAAAACCTCCAATCCCTTGTTCCGGAGTTGTAAAGATAAAATAGGTTGCCATTTTTCCTTTTAAAAAGAGCTGCAATATGTCTTCTTTAAGAAAGGCTTCAGCAACACAATTATCACCAAGACAACGACGATATTCCATTCTGCCCATATTTTTATCGTCAATTTTAATTCCAACGCCAGGACGTAATTCAACGCGAATCGGAACAAAAACACGCATCAAGGCACCTTGCTTTTGAGGAAGTTTATAAAATGTAACGCGCAAGGTAATATCTTGACGCCCTTGTGTGTGAACGTTTTGTACAACTTCACACTGCATGTTAGGTGTACCTGGTGGTAGAGAACAAACTTTTGTCCATGCACCATAGGTTTGTGGAGCAGGGACACTTTGCGCATAGGGTGTTTGTGCAAATGCATGACTGATAAAACTACTATAAAGTGTGTAAAAAACAGTGCCAATAAAAAAAGTTTTTTTGAGTAATTTATAAAGTATCACAGAAAATCCTATCCGACTTAACACTCACAACCATGCATAGATTTACATAAAAAATGAATTCCCTATAAAAAACTATAACACAAAATCAGTATTTACCCAAATATATTAATTCATAGGATATATTTTTATGATACACTTGTAATATGGGAAAGAACGTTGATTGAAAAAATGTGTTTTTATTGCCAGTATTTTCATCTACTTTTAGGGTATACGTGCGAAAGAGATATTTCATATTTTCTCAAAAATACGATTGGTCTTAATTGGTCATTTCCATACGCTAGATAATATTTGTCAGATAATAT
This sequence comes from Bartonella sp. CL25QHWL, assembly GCF_042195335.1. Taxonomy (NCBI): domain Bacteria; kingdom Pseudomonadati; phylum Pseudomonadota; class Alphaproteobacteria; order Hyphomicrobiales; family Bartonellaceae; genus Bartonella; species Bartonella sp. CL25QHWL. The sequence goes on from NZ_JBHIOE010000002.1 coordinate 23,606, forward strand.
TGGGTTTGTGAATGACAGAAATGGAAAAGGGCTTTGAGTGGAATGTCAGTTTCAGAAAAGTTATCGGTTGTGAATGGTAAATCAACGCCACCAAAATCCACTATTAGTGATTATATCACATTATTAAAGCCACGTGTTATGTCTCTTGTGATCTTTACGGCTTTAGTTGGTTTGATGGTGTCTCCTGTTCCTATCAATCCGTGGTATGGTTTTTTAGCAATTTTATGTATTGCTGCTGGTGGCGGTGGTGCGGGAGCACTGAACATGTGGTATGATGCTGACATTGATGCTGTGATGGAACGGACTAAAAAGCGTCCCATTCCCATGGGTAAAATCAGCTCTCAAAAGGCATTTATTTTTGGCATGGTTCTTTCTATGCTCTCGGTATTGGTTATGGGGAGCTTCATTAATTGGTTTGCGGCATTTTTTCTTGCTTTTACGATTTTCTTTTATGTCGTTATCTATACAATTTGGTTAAAGCGTATCACACCACAAAATATTGTTATTGGTGGTGCTTCTGGGGCTTTTCCACCAATGATTGGATGGGCCGCGGCAACAGGGACAGTGAGTATTGATAGCTTTTTATTATTTTTGATCATTTTTATGTGGACCCCCCCCCATTTTTGGTCTCTTTCTTTATTTTCATCTCTTGATTATGAGGCTGCAGGCATCCCTATGATGCCTAATGTACGAGGTGAACATTCAACAAAAAAACAGATTTTATTTTATACTATTTTGATGGCATTATGTGCTGCTGCTCCTTGCTTTATTGGTCTTGGCGGAATTTTTTATGCTATTTTTTCAACAATTTTAAGCATTATCTTTATTTATTTTGCCTATCGTTTATGGAAAGCTGATACACATAATGAAACTATTTTGATGGCTAAAAAAACGTTTTTCTTTTCGTTACTCTATTTGGCAGCTATCTTTGGAGTTCTTTTGATTGAATCTCTTGTCTGGTATTTTATCGCTCTTTAGGCAAATAAAATGAAAAAGCAAATTTAAAAAGAGCTTTTCTTCAAGAAAATTCTGTAAGAAAACACGATAGAGTCTGTTCTTATGCAAAAGATGATATTGCGCGTTTTTTTACATTGCTTATTCATGTATAATAATAGGTTGTTTGAATATATAGCTAAAACTATAGAGATTAAGGATGATTTATGTCTGGACTTCCCCCTTTAACGATACGTCTTTGTGGTCCACGTGGATTTTGTGCAGGGGTTGATCGTGCTATCCAGATTGTTCTGCTTGCATTAAAAAAATATAGTGCTCCAGTATATGTTCGTCATGAAATTGTACACAACCGCTACGTGGTTGAGGGATTACAGCAACGGGGAGCTGTTTTTGTCGAAGAACTTGATGAGATTCCAGAAGAACATCGCAATCAACCGGTTGTTTTTTCTGCTCATGGTGTACCAAAATCTGTTTCAGAAGAAGCGCGATGCTATAATTTGTTTTATCTCGATGCAACATGTCCGTTGGTCTCGAAAGTGCATAAACAAGCGATACGACATCAACGTCATGGTCGTCATGTTATATTGATTGGTCATGCTGGTCATCCTGAGGTGATAGGGACAATGGGACAGCTTGAAGAAGGGGCTGTGACGCTTATTGAAACGATAGAAGATGCTTTGCATTATCAACCCAATGATCCAGATAAATTAGGATTTGTGACACAAACAACGCTTTCTGTTGAAGATACTGCAGGAATTATCGATATATTACAACAACGTTTTCCTACATTAGCAGCCCCGGCGGCTGAGTCAATTTGCTATGCTACAACGAATCGACAAGATGCGGTTAAAGCAGCGGCAAAGGGGAGCGATTTGTTTTTGATTGTTGGAGCACCAAATTCTTCTAATTCACGACGTTTAGTAGAGGTTGCCGAAAAGTCTGGTGCGCGGCAAGCTATTTTAGTTCAGCGCGCTGATGAAATTAATTTTGAAAACCTAAAATCTCTTTCTATTGTCAGTCTTTCAGCAGGGGCTTCGGCTCCTGAAATTATTATTGATGAAATTATTTCAGCATTTCGTGAGCGTTATGATGTCACAATAGAATTAGCTGAAACAGCGGTAGAAACGGAAAAATTTTTAGTGAGTCGCGAATTACGTGACGTCATTTTAACGTCTCAAGATATGGCTTTCGTCAATGGTCAAGCAAATAATGCAAAAAATGAAAATCAGAATACAAACATATCTACAACGAAAGCAGAATAATGGCCGTTTATACAGATATTCACCCAAATGATTTAAAAGTGTTTTTAACACGTTATGCAATAGGATCACTTTTGTCTTATCAAGGTATAGAGGAGGGGATTGAAAATTCTAATTTTATGTTAGAGACAACACAAGGGCGATTTATTTTAACACTTTATGAAAAGCGTATTTCAAAAGATGATTTACCTTTTTTTTGTCGCTTGATGCAGCATTTAGGACAGCGTGGAATTCCTTGTCCTCAACCTGTTATTCAAAATGATGGAATGATGATCTGTGAATTAGCAGGACGTCCTGCCGCTATTATTACTTTTCTGGAAGGAGAGTGGATCCGCCAGCCCAATATAGATCATTGTGGCGAAGTGGGGATGGGGCTCGCACAATTACATTTAGCAGGACAGGATTTTACACTTAGTCGTAAAAATACTCTTTCTGTTATGGATTGGAAGGTCTTGTGGCAACGTTGTCAAACCAAAGAAGATGCATTGTTAAAAGAATTTGGACAAAAAATTGAGTCGGAATTGGCTTTTTTACAGAAAAATTGGCCGTTCAATTTACCAATAGGCATTATTCATGCAGATCTATTTAATGATAACGTCTTTTTTGTGAATCATCGTCTTTCTGGGATGATAGATTTCTATTTTGCTTGTAATGACTTTTTTGCTTATGATTTAGCGATCTGTTTAAATGCTTGGTGCTTTGAGCCTGATCATTCCTATAATCTTACCAAAGCACGTAAGTTATTGGAAAGTTATCAAAAAATAAGACCATTGATCCCTTTAGAATTGGACAAGATGGTTTTATTAGCTCGTGGTGCATCTCTACGTTTCTTACTCACACGTCTATATGATTGGTTTAATACACCGCCTAATAGCTTTGTTATTAAGAAAGATCCATGGGAGTATTGGCACAAGCTTTGTTTTTTCAGTAATGTAAATTCGCTAAGTGAATTAGGTTTTTAAATTTTATGGCAACTCAACAAAAAGTCGTTGAAATTTATACAGATGGTGCTTGCTCAGGGAACCCTGGAATTGGAGGATGGGGGGCAATTTTACGCTGGAATGGTCATGAACGGGAGCTTTATGGCGGTAAGATTCATACGACAAACAATCAAATGGAACTCATGGCGGCTATTTGTGCATTAAAGGCGCTTAAAGAGCCCTGTTTGGTCGATCTTTATACAGACTCAGTTTATGTGCGTAACGGTATATCTAAGTGGATTGAAGATTGGAAAAAGAATAATTGGCGCACCGCATCAAAAAGTCCTGTTAAAAATATGGAGCTATGGCAAGCTCTTGAGGATGCTAGTTCTTGTCATACAGTCAGATGGCACTGGGTAAAAGGGCATGCGGGACATCCAGAAAATGAACGCGCAGATGCCCTTGCTCGCAAAGCAATTACTCAATATCGTGAAAATGGACGTTTTCCAGCATAATTGCTGTTTGGGAGCTTTTTCTTTTATCACGGAGTCGCAAGCGGGGTTGGCTGCGTATGGAATATGAATGTTCCACTTAAGGCGTGATCTTTAAAAGAAACTGTATAAAAAATTTTTTGGTTTATTTCTTCTGGTGCGAAATAGAGTGGAGCACTGAAGAGTGTATATTCTGCGTTATCACTGACTTTTCTTGCTGCTCCAATTTGCATTTCTCCTCCATCTAAAAAGAGAGAGGAAGGCGTAGTTTTGTTGTTATTTTGTATTTTTATAAGAAGGGTACTGTTATTTTTTTCGGCACTTATTTTTAGTGCATTCTGCATCATGCGGGGCAAAGAATCTTGCGCCTTTTTTAAGAAGGAAGCAGGAAGATGTTTATTTTTAAGAGCAGATGGCGAAAAATCAAAGTTAATAGTAAATGGAAGACAGATTTTATTACATAATCCAAGAGTGAAAGCACCACTTAAATTTTTGCTTGAACCAGAAAGATTGAAGGGCAATATTACTTTATCTTTATAACCTAATGACCAATCATTTTCTGTTTCAAAAAGCTGTGGAGTAGGATAAAAGATTTCATAAGAAATCTGTTGGTTGAAATTAAAAAATGGTGCCATGCCAGAATTACCTGGATTACGCCAGTAAGTTTTCCATCCTGGTTTAAGCTCAATTTCAATAATGCCTTCTCTTATTCCAGAAAGAGAAGGTTCAGTGATCGCTAATCGGATACGACCACCATCTGATTCATACCAAGATGTTGCGAAAAGCTGGAGTTTTTGTTCTGTTTGAGCATTTACAGGAATGTTAAGTAATTCTAAAACTATGAATGTTAAGCTTAAAGTAACGAAAAGCTTTTTATAAAAGAAAGTTGCGATATTTTGTAAATTTGTAAATATACGACTTTTTTTCATTGGAGTTTTATTTTCCTAGTGTGCTAAATGAACAAACTTTTATCATGTAAATTATGGAGAATAACAGATTAATGAAGCGGTGTAATGGCTTTTTAGGTGGACAATTACTCATAGCAATGCCTGGGATGAATGACAAACGCTTTATTCGTTCTGTTATTTATATTTGTGCGCATTCTAATGCCGGTGCGATGGGCATCATTCTTAATCAATTGCATCATATTGATTTTCCAGAGCTTTTGCTTCATTTGGGAGTCATAGACAGTGGCCAAAAAAAAAGTCTTTCTGAACCAATAAAACAGTTTCCAGTTCGCTATGGTGGTCCTGTTGATCCTTTGCGTGGTTTTGTCCTTCATTCAGATGATTATGCTTGTGAAGAAACTGTTTTTATTGCAGATAAGATCTGTTTTACTGCGACAATTGATATATTAAAAGCGATCAGTTGCGAACAAGGTCCGCAACATGCACTGGTCGCATTAGGCTATGCTGGATGGAAAGCGGGGCAACTTGAGGCAGAAATTTCTACAAATGGTTGGCTAATCAGTTCTACATCACCTAGTTTTCTTTTTGAAAGCGATTTAAGCTGCAAATATGATAAAAGTTTAACACGCATGGGTATCGATCCAACTTATCTTGCTTCTGAAATGGGACACGCGTAGAGTTTTTTCTAAGCTTTTTAACTTTACACGTTATTTTATCCATTATGTTTTTATTTTATAAGGGAAATGGCTCTGAACGAGTGTAATTAATTCTTCTATGGCAATCGGTTTCGTCACAAGTGTACTTTGAACATATTTACAGCCTTCTTGACGAAGAAAGATTGCTTCTTTTTCATTTTCAACACCTTCTGCGATAATTTGCAAATTAAGATCTGTTGCCATATTAATGATAGACTTTAGAACAATTTTCTTCTTAAGAGAGTCGATTGAGATAAGTGAACGATCAAGTTTAACCATATCAAATGGATAACGTACGAGATAGGTTAGAGACGAATAACCTGTTCCAAAATTATCGAGTGCGAGATTCATTCCAAGTGTTTTAATTTGTTCAAGAAAGTGCGCTGATTGTTCAGGATTATTTCTTAAGACAAATTCAGATATTTCAATCATCAGACGCCCTTTGTGGAGCGGATGGCGAAGCAAAGCGGCACGCAATTGACTGATAAAACGGGGATGAATCATTTCTGCGCTTGGTAAATTAATTGAAATAAAGAAAGATTGTTGGGAAAATTTTTCTTGTACATTTATAAGATCAATAATGGCATTATCGATGATAAATTGTGACAAATCCATAACAATTTGTTCATTTTCTACGATTTTTATGAAATCAGAGACATTTAAATTTCCATAAGTGGGATGATGCCATTCTACAATTGTTTCAAAACCAATAATATGTCCGTCTGATAAATTAAGAATAGGATGGTAGAGGATTTTCATCTCATTACGTTTTATGGCATAATGAACATCTTTCTCCAGAGTATTATGTTCGAGACCCAAAGTGCGAAAATTAGGACGAAAAGGTTCAATATGGTTTCCACCCATTTGTTTTGCGCGAATCATCGCTAATTCACTATCATTAAAAATATCTTTAGCCGTCGATCGGCTTTCACTCCATGTAACCAATCCGATAGAGGTTGAAAGGATTATTTTGTTTTCTGAAAGTGAAATAGGTGCTGAAATTGTTTTGTGCAAATGATCTGCAAATGCTGCAATTTTTTGTGGTTCGGTTTCACTAAGTAAAATAATTGCAAAGCGGTCTGCTGAAAGACGCGATAAGGTGTCTTGAAAGTTAATGAGACGATTTAAACGACGTGCGATTATAAGCAGTACAGTATCCCCAACTGCTATGCCTAATTTGCGATTAATTTGGCGAAAATTGTCAAAATCAATCATAAAGACAGTCGGTCTAATTTTGATATTTGCTTTCGCTAAAGAGGTATAATTTTGTAGTCTATCAAAGAAAATTTGTTGGTTAGGAAGTCCGGTTAAGCTGTCGTGGATTGCATCATGCAATAAGCGTTCTTCGGATTTTTTATGGTTAGTAATATTGACAATGGTTCCAATGACACGTGTGATTTTTCCATCTTTTTGCATAGCCGGACGTGCACGAAGAGAAAACCAATGATAATAACCACCACCGGAAGAAAGACGAAAAATTTGATCAATGCGCCCTTTTTTATTTTTAAGAATGATATCCAATACAGCTTGAAAGCGTTCACGATCATCATGGTGCAAGGCTGAAATCCAGTTGCGCATAGGTCCATTGAGGTTATGAATTTCAGTACCAAAAAGGGTTGCCATGTTTGGATGTACAACAATACGGTCACGCTCAATATTCCAATCCCAAATAATATTTCCAGCTCCCTTTGCTGCGAGTACTTGTTGTTCCAGGTCGGAAAATATTCCTTCATGGAAAGCGTCATTAGAAAAAGTTTGTTGCAGGACAGTAAAGCTTATGAGAAGAACAATGAGCACTAATCCCCCCGCTAATGCTGGCTGGATAATATCATTGTTTAAATGTCCAGCTATGCAAGCATAGGCTCCAACACACCAAAAGCTAATGAGCAACCATGTTGGAATAAGCATAATAGCGCGGTCATAGCTTCTGATTGAGAAATAGATGATTAATATTATACCAAGCACAGCGGTAAGGCCAAAAGACAAACGCGCAATTCCAGCTGCTCTGATGGGATCATAAATAGCAAAGGCTCCTAGACTGCAAAAGGCAATGGTCCAAGCGATAGCACCGTAACTAAAATGATAATGCCAGCGGTTAAGGCTGAGATAGGTAAAAAGAAAAATGAAGAGTGTAGCAGTAAGAGCTACTTCTGTACCAGCACGCCAGATTGGTTGTGTTGTGAGTGTAACTGCAAAGAATTTATTTAAAAAGTTGAAGTCAATACCAATATAAAAAAGCACTGCCCAAGCAACAGCAGCTGTTGCAGGAAACAGCCCTGTTCCACGGACGACGAAGAGAACAGTTAACAAAAGCGCTAAGAGACCTGATATCCCGAGAAGAATACCATGATAAAGCGTATAAGAATTAATTGCATCTTTATAAGCTTCAGGTTGCCATAAATAGATTTGCGGTAGATTTGCAGAGTTAAGTTCGGCCACAAATGTAACAACAGCACTGGGGTTAAGAGTAATACGAAAGATATCAGAGTTTGCACTAAGTTGACGATCGAGGGAAAAACCTTCGCTTGGCGTTATGGATTGAATCCTTGCTGATCCAAGGTCTGGCCAAAAAAATCCAGAACGTGCCATGCGGTAATGGGGGGCAACAATGAGACGATCAACTTGTTCATCTGTTGGATTTGCAAGAGAAAAAACTGCCCAATTTCCGGAAAATTTTTCATTTTTTGCCTGCACTTCAATACGCCATACAATACCATCTGGTCCTGGCGCTGTACTTGTTTGAAAAATAGAGTTGTTTGTATGGTGAATTTCAATTGCTTTTGAGAGATCAAGAGCAGCATCTTGAGAAGAAATTTTAACTGGCTCAATTGCTTGTGCTGATGTAAGATGGACAAAAGAACTAACGACTACAATGAAAATGATGTCAATTATTTTACGCAAACTCTTCACAATGTCCCACTCTCAATATTTTAGGATGTTTAATTTTCATTTCGATTTTTGAGAAAAAACGTCCACCTTTTATAATTTATTTACATAATAAATTGTTATCACTTTTTCTTAAGTTGTGTGATTTTATATACAAATAAACCACATACCCATTTGCTCCAATAGAACTTGAAGCGAATGAAGTTTTATATTTTAAAAGGGCAAAGTTAAACCATAAATTTCCAGATTTCACGGATATACCTTCACTCATTAGAATCTTTATCACATGAAGTATGAATTGGGTAGTTTTGTACGCCTCTTTGCCCAATATTTCCAAAACTTATTTAATTAGAAGAGCTTTTGTGGTAAATTTTATGATAAAATATGTGATGTTATTGTGATGCTGCTTTGAAAAGAAGTTTTTACTTTAGCTTGTATGAAAGAGTTGACGTTAAATCATCAAAATTTATGAGGGGTCCTACAGGTCCGACAGCAGTTAGTGTTGGTGTGGAGTTTGTAAAAAGACGATGTGCTAAATCAGTTAATCTTTTAGGAGTAATGAGATTGAGGCGTTCAATTGTTTCCGATATTGGAATTGGTCGACCATAAAGGAGTATTTGGCGAGCAATGAGATGTGCTTGACTAGAAGGATTTTCCTGTGACATTGTCAGGTTCGCACGATATTGCGTTTGTGCTCGTTGTAGTTCATTGGCGTGAATATTTTTGCTGACCTTGGAAAGTTCATCAAGAATCACAGGAATAAGTTCTTTGAGCCCTTCTTGTCCGGTAGCTGCGTGAACACCAAAAAGTCCAGTATCTGAAAATCCCCAATGAAAAGCATAAATAGAATAGCATAATCCACGTTTCTCTCTTACCTCTTGAAAAAGACGTGAAGACATACCACCACCAAGAATGATTGAAAGAATTTGGGCCGCATAAAAATCACGCGCGTGATAAGCGCGTCCTTCAAACCCTAGAACAACTTGTGTATCCATTAAATCGCGATATTCACGAAAGTCGCCACCGACATAATTTGCAAGATTAGTAAGAGGTGCGGTTGAATGGGAGCGAAAAGTACCAAGACGACTTTCAACTTCTCGCACGAAACTTTCGTGCTTTACAGCTCCTGCTGCAACGACAATCATACGATCTGCACTATATTGTTTATTGATGAAATCATGGAGATCAGTAGATGTAAATGATTGAATAGTTTTAGCTGTTCCTAAAATAGAGCGCCCAAGGGATTGATGACGAAAGGCTGTTTCTGTAAAATGATCAAAAACAATATCATCAGGAGTGTCATGGGCAGCACCAATTTCCTGAAAGATTACTTGTTTTTCTCGTTCTAGTTCATTGTCGTCAAATTTTGAATGCATTAAAATATCGGCTAAAATATCTATAGCAAGAGGGATATCGCTTTTAAGTACACGTGCAAAGTAAGCTGTTGTTTCAATACTGGTTGTAGCATTTATTTCACCGCCAACATCTTCAATATCGGTTGCAATTTGAAAAGCAGTGCGGTTTTCGGTTCCTTTAAAAGCCATATGCTCAAGAAGATGAGCAATACCATGCTGTGTGGAGGTTTCATTGCGTGAGCCCACTTTAACCCATATCCCGAGGGCAACACTATCAATTTGTTGCATTGTATGTGTGGCGATAGTCAAACCATTACTAAGGCGACATATATCTACATCCATGTATTTACAACTCCATTAATAAGCTAAATACCTCATTGTAAAGGTATTAGAATATTCTTGATTTAAATTAATGCAGCTAACTTTAATAAGATGCACGCGATTTTAAAGAAATATAATCTTTTACTATTTTTTCATCATTAGCAAGACTTATAAAATGTTCTTCGTGTTTCATTACATCATTGAGATGAGATGGCCATGGAGCATGAAGGCCACAAGCGCTTTTAATCGTATCAGGAAATTTAGCTGGATGAGCCGTGGCAAGAACGATCATTGGAATATGCGGTTTTTTGTTTTCACGCGCTACTTGAAGAGCAACCGCTGTATGTGGATCAACAAGATAGCCACTTTCCTTATAGACACTATCAATTGTTTGAGCTGTTGTAGCCATGTTGCTTTTCCCGGCGGAAAATAGGGAACGAATATTTTTGAGTTGCTTTTCATCAAGAGTAAAGAGCCCCGTTTTTTTCAAGTTTTCCATTGCATTGCGAATCCAGATTGGATCACGATTGCCACTTTCAAAGAGCAAACGTTCAAAATTAGAAGAGACCTGAATATCCATAGAAGGTGATGTTGTATGGACTATTGGTTGTGTTTCATAAGTACCACTGGTCAATGTACGTACAAGGATGTCGTTATCATTCGTTGCGATGACCAGTTGAGCAATGGGTAATCCCATACGGGCTGCGACATAACCTGCAAAAATATCACCAAAATTTCCAGTAGGAACAGTAAATGAAACAGCTCTATCAGGAGCTCCTAAAGAAAGTGCAGATGAAAAATAGTAAACAATTTGCGCCATGATACGCGCCCAATTTATAGAATTCACACCTGAAAGTGCTCTTTTTGTACGAAAATTGTGGTCATTAAACATTGCTTTGACAAGGGCTTGGCAATCATCAAAATTTCCTTCAATGGCAATGGCATGAACATTTGAACATTGATTGGTTGTCATTTGCCGTTGTTGAACAGGTGATACACGTCCTTTAGGAAATAAAATAAAAATATCTGAGTGTTCTTTTCCAGCAAAAGCTTGTATCGCAGCTCCACCTGTATCACCTGATGTTGCAGCAATAATCGTTGCACATCTATTTTTTTCAGTCAAAACATAATCCATCAGTCGAGAAAGAAACTGCATTGCTACATCTTTAAAAGCTAAAGTAGGACCATGAAAGAGTTCAAGGATAAATTCATCTGCTCCAGTTTGTCGTAACGGACAGATTGCTGGATGGTGAAAGGTTGCATAAGATTCAGCGATCATATTTTCAAAAGCTGTATATTCGATTTCGTTATTCACAAAGGGCCACAGAATAGTTTTAGCAATTGTTGTATAGGACTGACCACGAAGTGCTCGTAACGCATCAAATGATAGCTGAGGAAATTTATCTGGCAAATAAAGTCCCCCATCACTTGCCAACCCTGTCATGATTGTTTCCGTAAAGCTTAAAGCAGGAGCTTCACCTCTCGTGCTGATATATTCCATAAGTCTTATCCTTTTTTTATTTCTGGCAAATTGGTGAAGTTATTTATTTCACGTTTTTCATAATATTTAAATTATTAAATGGATAGAGCTTCTTTTCTTCTTTTTAACTCAATAATGAAAGGAAATAGTCTTAAGCATTTTTATTTTTAAGATATAAACGTCAAATGTTCACAGAAAATCTGTTGCAGACGAAAATTTCCTCTCTATTATTCACTCACTTAAATTTTACAACGTATCTTCACTTGTGCACCTTCTAAAATAATAAAATTAAATAGATAGAATGGTAGTTACTGAAGAACTTTTGTATAAAACTCAATCATTCATAGTTATTTTATGCTCTTAATACTTTGTAACAATTACATCTGCTAAACCGAATGTTAAAATGATACATCTCAGAATTCACACTGGAAGATTTATAAGGTAATTTTATGGCATTTCGTGCGCAAATCTATACTTTGCATAATCTTTTTTTAGCATAATTTATCATTTTGTATAATAATAGATATTATATTTATGCTATACAGTATGGTAACTTAAAGTTTATCCATAGAAAACATACAACAGCCTGCTAAATGATGTGAAGCAGGCTGTAAAGTATTCTCATTTTTAATAGAAAAAATACTGAGTATCTTTGAATTATTTTCCTTTAATTTTTCCTATTGCACATCCGATTATCCCGCTAAATATGGACATAACAAATCCAGTCAAGAATCCAAAACCTAAAGCTCCTACTGTAGAAAAAATTCCTAGCGTAATTGGTTCAAACACTTTCTCAAATTTTCCTTCAAAGGCAGATTCACTTTTTGCTTTATGAGTGAAACTTGGGACATAAAGAGCCGCTATATCGATAGCTTTTTTCTTTCCTTGTTCTATTAAAGAGACAGTTTCCCATTGAGTATCATTGTTCAAATGATTGGCATGAACATTTATAACTTGTGAAAGCAAAAAAGAAACTGCTATTAAAATATTTAATACGTAAGTTTTCAATACTTTAATCATAATTTTTCACCACTACTTTTACTTTTATTTTAATCTGAATTGAATAGATTCGTCGGCAGAATTAGTGCACATTGAGAGAAACAGAAGCATTTAAAGCTTTTTTCATTCTTAGTGTGATAATTCATTAGTTTTTTGTCATCAACAATCGATCAACACAGAATATATCCATAGTTTATATTTCATATGAGAAGGTTTTATTCTGATGAAATTTCAATTCTAACGAGATTTAAAACACGATATTATTTTACTTATTATCCATCCTAAAAACATGCCTATCGTACTTGATGCATATCCAAGTGCCATCCCCATACCAAAAGCCCCGATTGTAAGAGGTTCAACGACCTTTTCAAATTTTCCTTCAATAGTAGTTTCATTACTCACTCCACGATTTAGACTGGGTCTATAGAGAGAAACGGTATGGACTGCATCCTTTCTTTTCTGCTTTATTGCAGAAACAAAAGTATTCTCACGATGAGTACTATTTTGCAAAGAGTTTGCATGTACATTTACAACCTGAGAAAGAGAAAAGGCAGACATAATGAAAATACTTAATATATGATTTTTAAATAATTTAATCATAATTTACCTCAAATATTTTATACTATATATATGCGTAAATTTATACTTTGGATATTTGGATATAATCTACAACATTTATATTTTGTAGAAAGATGAGCTTCATTATGTAATTATTTACAATAAATTATAGACACATAATGAAGCTAATATTCTAGAGTTCTAGATGAGGTTGAATTATTTGAACATCAATACTATGTCCTTTATCCAACTTATTATCGATCCTATAAAGCTCATTGCATATCCAGTAAACAATAGTCCCATTCCTATAGTTATAGGCTCAACGACCTTTTCTAATTTTCCTTCACCAGTTGTTCCATTTTCTGTTTGATAATTTACAGATGGAACATAGAAAGCAGTCGTAGAAACTACATCGGATGTCGCATATTTTACTTGTTCCATTGGGAAAACAGAAAGTTCCTCTTTTGGAGTATCATTTTTCAAATAGTTTGCATTAACATTTACAGTTTGTGAAATAAAAAAAGTGCTCGCTATAAAAATGCTTAAGATATAATTTTTAAATATTTTTATCATAACTTTACCTCAAATATTTTTAAGTTATATATGTAAGAAATATACATAATGTTTATGTATCTCACACTATATATAATTTATATATTTCAATATGTATTTTTAGTCAATAATAAAAATACATATAAAAATATAACTGTAATTTTTTATAAACATTATTGTAAAAAAGTAACAGTAATAATTACAAAAATATTTTTTAAAAAATTTTATAAAATATCTTATTATGTGTTATATATAAAACAACACGTGGTTATCGTATGATTTTTATAAAATGATATTAATATTATTTTTTTTAATACAATTATAAATAATAAAGTTGATCAAACTTTTTACATAATAAATATATATAAATTTATTTATTATAGATTTTATAATAAAAACATAAAAATTATGATTTATTTATAAAAATATTCTTAAAAATTAAAATATTAATGGACATGCTAAAATATTATTATTTATATGAGTTATTATAGATAGTCATTATTTTAATAATATGTGTTATATAGATATTATTAAGTTATTATTCAATGATTATTAATTGCATCATGATAGCATAATACTACTGCTTACTTAACTATTAATTATATACATTTATCTTATAGATAATAATATGTTATAGATACTAAAAAATATACAGCTCTCTCATAGTGGAAAGTAGAGCTCGAATTGGATAGAGATAAATGATATTATCTTTTTCTCGCCAATGTGAGCGGCGTATTACTATGATGCAAAGTGTATAGAAGAATGTCAATTCAGACATATTTATGAGTGCCGAAAGATCAGCATTGGATAATATTTTTCGACATTTTCTTCTTTCCAAACTGAAAAGCCGCTTTTATTTTTAGAAAGGGTGTTTTTCCTAAAGTTGGATTACTTTTGAAAAGATCTGATTTCATTGCTTATTTAAAAAGTCTATTAAGTGCTTTTGGAAAATTTTGAGCAACTACTGGTATCTCTGTACGTTGTTTAACATGATTGTATGTTTCATATTTAAGTGCTTTTTTAAAGAAACCGTTCTCAAGGTACTCAAGCCTATTTTGCAACGCTATATATGATGATAAAGTCCCATAATATAAAATTCTTAGGACATCAGAATTTTTGACGTTTATAAAGAAGAAAGATGGCAGTGCCATACACTTTGCTCGCTCCTAATGTTGCTACTAATTTTTGCCTTTTGAGATAATTCATTAAAAGGCATTTTTATTTCTTTAATTCAGCATATCCAGATTTTAAATGAGAGAATCTTACAATATTCGGTTTTTTTGCTTAATTTGAATAATGATTAATTATTGATTATAAATCAACATGTTGTCTGTAAATTACTTGGTATGAAATGTTTTTTATAAAAGGCACATTTTTCATAAAAATGTATTCTTTTTGTTTTTTGTAATCTTAGGGAGGTTGTACTAATTGATGCTGTTAAAATACTGTTTGAGCAGCAAAGTAAATAAGCCTTCAACAAGTTTACGAGATTTGGATTGAATAAATATAAGCCCGTGTAACTCAACAAGGACGCTTTTGTCATTTTCAATAAACTTTTGTGTTCCATAGATTCCGCGAATTTTAATATTTTTTTCCATGATCAATAGGCACATCCCTTACAATTTTACCATAGTATGTGATTTTTTTGATCAGATGAAAGAGGCTAGCAATTCTCACATCTTATCGAGCAAGGCATCGTAATATTCCTTTTTTGACAAATATAATAATTTATCAGGATGAGCTGCTGAGGTTGGGAGTGGGATATCGGAGTTGAGATAGATAAGCAGGGTTTAATTTTTATGAGTTGGCACCCCTGTTTTTTGCTTTTTTTAAAGCACGTGCAATGGTTAACAGACTTATGATTTCAATGAGGCACTATATTTTTCCTTCACATTGAGATGCAATTCACCCGTGTCGTGAATTACGCATTTATTGAAGTTATTATAAAAGGAGCAGCGAGAAGAGAAGGACATTTGAATAAAAATGCTTCTTACAAGAGTTTACAAATTGATATATTCAAGAGATTTTTTATAATAGATCTCGCCATACTGCCATTGCTTCTAAGACTTCTCCTAAATGAGCATGTTTTGCAATAACTGTTTCTGCACCAGCTTCTGCAAGTGCATTAGAATGGCCCAAATAGCTATGTGATCCTCCCGTAAAGCCGATGACACGCATGCCTGCTGCTATGGCTGCGTGTACACCATGAAGTGAATCTTCTATAACGATAGTGTTTTGGGGCTCTGCCTGTAATTGTTGTGCGGCAAAAAGGAAAACATCAGGGGCCGGTTTCGTTCTTTTTGTTCCAACTTCAGGTGCTGAAAATATTTTACCTTCAAAAAGGTCATAGAGATCAACCGTGGTGAGCATCTCTTTTATATCTACGCTTTTTGCATTAGAGCAGATACAGTAGGGATAGCGTGTTTGAATAATTTCTACAGCTTCTCTTACATCATCAATAGCCCGTAATTTAGTTTTTATTTGTGTACGAAAAATATTAGTCATTTGGTCTATGAGATGAGCAGAAATTGGTTTTTCTGTTTCCTGTTCAACGTGTTTAAGAATATCGCGAAAGATAAGCCCTGCAAAACGCTCACTCAATTCTTCGGGTGATATTTCATATCCTGTTTGTTTGAGCAATTGTGATCCAATTTTTGCTGCAAGATATTCAGAGTCAACGAGAACTCCGTCACAATCAAAAATAATAAGATCTATCTGAGGCATAAGATATTCCTTTACATGTTACGAGATGGACAATTTTCATGAAAACGATATTGAGAGGATCTTATTTCATAAAAATAAGTTTTGAAAATGATTCTTAATTCTTTTACGAAATAAAAGATATGGGAACAGTACATTGAAAAAAAGAAAATTAAGGTTTCATTCATGTGAAAGTTTTTTTTACTAAAAAAACAAAAACAATTATCAATTTTGTAGAATTTTAACGATACGTTTACGCTATTTTGTAAATATGGATTGGTAATGCGGGCCTATAAACTATTTTAGTTGATTATAGGGCAAATTTAGTTAATTTTGTTGGGTTTTTCATGACAGTTATTCAGCTTCAAAAAGATTTCCTTCGTATCCCCTCACAAATGCCATGGCGCAATAAAATTTTTAAAGGAGATTGTGTTTCCGTTCTAGAAAAACTTCCAAAACATTCTGTTGATATGATTTTTGCGGATCCACCCTATAATTTGCAATTGGATGGAGCTTTATACCGTCCAGATCATTCGCTTGTTGATGCGGTTGATGATGCATGGGATCAGTTTGAGAGTTTTGCTGCTTATGATGCTTTTACCCGTGCATGGTTGCTTGCTTGTCGTCGTGTATTAAAACCCAACGGAACACTTTGGGTTATCGGATCTTACCATAATATTTTTCGGGTTGGGACGGCATTACAAGATTTAGGTTTTTGGATGCTTAATGATATTATTTGGCGCAAGAATAATCCGATGCCTAATTTTCGAGGGCGCCGTTTTCAAAATGCTCATGAGACGCTTATTTGGGCCGTGCGAGATCAAAAAGATAAAAAGTACACATTTAATTATGATGCCTTAAAAGCGGCAAATGAAGATCTACAAATGCGTTCAGATTGGCTTTTCCCTCTCTGCACTGGAGCTGAACGTTTAAAGGATGATTCAGGGCGTAAATTGCATCCAACACAAAAACCGCAAGCGTTATTAGCGCGTATTATTATGGCTTCTAGTAAACCTGGTGATGTTATTCTCGATCCGTTTTTTGGTTCGGGAACAACAGGTGCTGTTGCCAAGCTTTTAGGGCGTGATTTTGTTGGGATTGAACGCGAGCAAGATTACATCGATGCAGCATGTGAGAGAATTGCGGCGGTTCAACCTTTAGCGCAACCAGAACTAGCGATTTTGGATAGAAAAAAAGCAGAACCGCGCGTAGCATTCAACAGTTTGCTTGAAGCAGGTTTACTCTATCCTGGAGAAGTTCTTTATGATCGTAAGAAGCAAGTATCTGCTATTGTAAGAGCTGATGGTACGATTATGCATGGTGGTGAAGCGGGTTCAATTCACGCAATGGGAAGAAAGGCTCAAGATTCGCAGAGTTGTAATGGTTGGACCTTTTGGTATTATGAGGAAAATGGACGGTTGAAGTCCATAGATCATTTAAGAATGATCATACGTTCACAAATGTTAAAAACGGGTGTTTTATGAACTAAGCTGATCGCTTCATTCTATTGACCACCAATGTACCTGATCTTGATTAAGATGGACGTGAGGGCGTTTTATGCCTTTCTTAGATGTTTTTTATTGACACACTAATCTCGCTTGTAAGCGGCAAGCGAGTATTTTTATGCTTCTTGTAGAAGAAATTAAAATGAGAAATTTTCACTCTATGTTCTAGTTTTAGTTCCAAGACAGTAAAATTTCAATATAAGCTTATAAAAATGAAATATCAGAATTAAAAGGTTCATTCAGAAGTTCCAAATTAAGTGCTTTTTTGAATACGTACATCTGTAAAGTGCGTAAAATGTATTTATTTATAAAGATAATTTAACGCAACTCATATTGAATTGCCCTCGGAATATCGTCAAGTTTTTTCATTTCAAACTTGTTCCATATTGAATCGATGAAAATTACTTGCTTGCATGTCATAAACGGGGTTGGCGTGTGAATAAAAATTGTTAACGAAAGAACTAAAAGTACCTCTTATGAACCGTTTCACGTACCAAGGGATGTTGAGGGGGCTGGTAAATATAACGATGGAGCCGACTTACTCCTTCATAAGCGAAAAAAGGATAGAACCTGAAATTTAAATTTAAGATTTCTAAGCTTTTCTATTCCTCCTTAATTCTTATCTGTAGAAAAAATTGGTTATTTCATTTTTTTAATTTTTCTTTTGCAGATTAATAAATAATTGCTAGAGATACAAAAGTCTCTGTTAGAAAACATTTTTATGAATAGGGAAGGTTATTTAAATCTGAAAGAATTGGGAAGTGCTACGGAAATGGCTTTTTTCATAACAGTAGGTAATGCTTCTTCGGTAAGATGTTGAATGTTACACCACCAACCATTTTCACAATTCATTTCATGAACATCTTCGGTATAGTAAACATCGAGTTTTAGAGAAAAGTGAGTAAAAACATGCGTAATTTGTCCCTTGAATTGCCAATTGGCAGTAAAGGGTGCGTTTTGGAGCCCATTTTCGTTGTTTATGCCAATATTGTTAGGAATTTGGGTCATTCCACCAAGGAGCTTTTGCGTCTGTCGTTTTTCCAAATAAATTTGTCTCTTTTTATTAAGGACCACAAAAGCAATACCTGTTTTTGAAGGGCGTTCTTTTTTAGGGGCTTTAACTGGAAAAGACTCCGGTTGTTGCATCTTTTCTGCTTTGCATAAACATTGAAGAGGGCAGGTATAACAAGATGGTTTGCGTGGAGTACAAATTGTTGCTCCCAAATCCATCATTGCTTGAGCAAAGTCACCAGGACGATTTAAAGCAGTAATTTTTTGTGTTTTTTCTTTAATTTCAACTTTTGCTTTTTGCAATATTGAAGTGATAGCAAAAAGTCGCGCTACCACACGTTCGACATTACCATCAACCACTGCTACAGGGTGGTTAAAAGCAATCGCAGCAATGGCTGCGGCAGTATAATCTCCAATACCGGCTAGAGTTCGCAATTCTTTTACAGATTGTGGAAATTGTCCCGCGTAGTTTTCAACAAGCTGTCGCGCACATTTTTTAAGATTACGTGCGCGTGAATAATAACCAAGTCCAGCCCATGCTTTCATGATATCATCTTGTGAGGCTTTTGCTAAAGAGAAAAGATCAGGCCATAGTTTTAGAAATTTTTTAAAATAAGGCTTAACTGTTTCAACGGTTGTTTGTTGAAGCATGATTTCAGAAAGCCAAACTTGATAAGGATCAGGACGGATACCTTGTTTTTGCTTTTCAGGGGTAATCCGCCATGGAAGATGTCTGTGATTTTGATCGTACCAAGCAAGGAGGTGCGAAGAAATTTCATACATGATTGCTTTCAAGCATAGGGAGATATAAAATGCAAAGGAAAAAATTATTTATTTTGTAATTCATGTTTTTTGCTCTTTATTGTCAAGGCTCTGGTGAGAAAAGGCTTTTTATTTTGTTGATATTTCATAAATTGAGGAGGCAACAATTTTTAGATGAAACAAATGATTTTAATTTAGTAAGCGGTTGAACAATGATCTAAAAATGAGAAAACAACTTAAAAAACGTATCTTTTATTCTCTTTCTGAGACGGTATACAAAATACTTGATCCAGTTTTACGCAAACGGACAGGGCTTAATGTAGCGCTTATAGAACATTGGCCACAGATTGCGGGCTATGATATCAGTGAACATACAATGCCGCTTAAAATTATTTGGAAACGTCGTGCAGATCAAGATGAAGTTTTTCAGCCAGCAACACTTGTTGTCGCATGTGAAGGATTTGCTGCGTTAAAATTGATGCATGAAACAGAGGAATTACTTCATAGAATTAACGGATTTTTTGGCTATATTGCTATTGATCGCATCAAGATTGAGCAAAGGAGTATGTCGGTTTTTATGAATCACTTGCCTCTAAAACCGCCTTTGAGTGAACAAGACAAAAAATGCGTGGAAAAAATGCTTGAAGGAATTGAAGATAAAAGCTTGCACCAAGCACTTTATAAACTTGGCTGTTGCATTTTCTTGGAAAAAAATAATAAATAGAAAGATATTTTATATATTTTTCTTTAATATATGAGAAAGCATTGGATTCCTATTTGTTAATAACAACAGAAAAGTATTATTTATGGTAAAATATCGTTCTTTTTTATCTTTCGGGATAATTTTTCTCTTCATAACGATTGTACAAAACAGTGTAACAGTTGCTTTAGCGCGTGATCCCAAACCAGTGGCAACAACTGTTGATATGGCAGAGCTTCTCCAATCGGGTAAAGTAAAGGATCGCTTTGAGGGAGAGGCGGATGCACCAGTCGTCATTGTTGAGTATGCTTCGTTGACATGTACCCATTGTGCGCATTTTTATAATGATATACTTCCCCAAATTCGTAAAAAATATATCAAAACAGGAAAAGTAAAACTTATTTTCCGAGAATATGCTTTTGATCCTCGGGCAACAGCAGGTTTTATGTTGGCACGGTGTGCACCAGAAGATCGCTATTTTCCTTTGATAGAAGTTTTATTTCAAAAACAAAATGAATGGGCTTTCGGAAAAAATGCTCTAACACCATTGAAAAAAATTGGCTTAATGGCTGGTTTTACAGATGAAAGTTTTACTGCTTGTTTGAAAAATCAGTCCATTTTAGATGAAGTAAATGCATCTTTTGAACGCGGTAAAGAGCTTGGTGTCACAGCAACACCTACTTTCTTTATTAATGGTAGTAAATATGAAGGTGCCATGAAAGTAGAAGAATTTTTTTCGGTGATTGATAGTTTTCTTAAAAACTGAATCTTAATCTTCCAGAAGATGGATAGTGATACTTTTGGCCATTATCTCCTTTGGAAGGATTAATATTATGCATTTATGAAGCGATATTGTTTTTGAGCCAATTTTGAATCAAATCATTGCTTTTAAATGAGCCTCGGTTGAATGATGTTTTGATGCTGATATGGGAGGATTTGTACAGTGAAAAAATGGGTTTATAGTTTTGGAGATGGAAAGGCAGAAGGAAGTGCAAGTGAGCGTAACCTTCTCGGAGGTAAAGGGGCTAATTTGGCAGAAATGAGTAATCTTGGTTTGCCCGTACCGCCAGGATTTACGCTGACAACAGAAGTTTGTAATTTTTATTACGCCCATGACAAATCATATCCAGAAGAGCTACAGGAATCTGTTAAGCAAGCACTAAGACGTGTTGGTGAACAAACAGGACGTGAATTTGGGAGTGAGCAAAAGCCACTTTTGCTGTCTGTTCGTTCAGGGGCTAGGGCTTCTATGCCAGGGATGATGGATACAGTGCTTAACCTTGGCATGAATGATGAGACTGTAAAAGCCATTGCTTTACAAGCCAATAATGAACGTTTTGCTTATGATAGTTATCGGCGTTTTATCCAAATGTATTCTAACGTTGTTTTGGGGCTAGACCATTCGTATTTTGAAGAGATTCTTGATGAAGCAAAGGCATGCAATGGTTACACTATTGATACAGAAATGACAGCAGATGATTGGAAGAATGTTATTATTTCTTATAAAGCCTATGTTGAAGAAAAATTAGGAACCCCTTTTCCACAAGATCCTGAACAACAGTTATGGGGGGCAATTGGAGCCGTTTTTTCAAGTTGGATGACGGCACGCGCAGTTACTTATCGCCGTTTACATAGCATTCCTGAAAGTTGGGGAACGGCAGTTAATGTGCAAGCTATGGTTTTTGGTAACATGGGAGAAGATTCGGCAACAGGTGTTGCTTTTACACGCAATCCATCGACAGGGAAAAAAGAACTTTATGGTGAATTTTTAGTTAATGCGCAAGGGGAAGATGTTGTGGCGGGCATTCGAACGCCTCAAAATATTACAGAAAGTGCGCGTATTGTTGCTGGTTCAAATAGACCGTCGTTAGAAAAAATTATGCCTGAGGCTTTTTTGAAATTATGTCAGATTGCGCAGAAGCTTGAGCAGCATTATCGGGATATGCAAGATCTCGAATTTACCATTGAAAAAGGTAAATTATGGATGCTTCAGACTCGTTCAGGAAAACGCACGGCTCGTGCGGCTCTCAAGATGGCAATTGAAATGGTTGAGGAGGGGTTAATAAACCGTGAAGAGGCTGTGATGCGTATTGATGCAAAGTCGCTGGACCAACTTTTGCATCCAACACTTGATCCTAAAGCAGAACGTTTTGTTATAGGACGTGGTTTACCTGCTTCTCCTGGAGCCGCAACTGGTGAAATTGTTTTTACTTCAGAAGAGGCAGAAACTGTGTCGGCGGAAGGTCGCAAAGTTATTTTGGTCCGTGTAGAAACAAGCCCAGAAGATATTCATGGTATGCATGCTGCAGAAGGAATTTTAACAACGCGTGGCGGTATGACAAGTCACGCTGCTGTTGTTGCGCGGGGGATGGGAAAACCATGTATTTCTGGTGCTGGCAGTGTGCGGATTGATTATAACACAAATACGTTGTTTGCCTCAGGAGAAAGCTTAAAAAAAGGTGATGTTATCACAATTGATGGTGGAAGTGGAGAAATTTTCAAAGGGAAAGTTGCAATGTTGCAGCCTCAGCTTTGCGGAGACTTTGCAAAATTAATGGAATGGGCTGATGGGATGCGACGTATAAGAGTTCGCGCTAATGCTGATACACCATCTGATGCCCGTATGGGGCGATCTTTTGGGGCTGAAGGTATAGGTCTTTGCCGTACGGAGCACATGTTTTTTTCTGATGAACGTATCGTTGCTATGCGTGAAATGATTTTAAGTCATGATGAAAGTGGTCGTCGTAAAGCACTAGATAAGCTTTTGCCAATGCAGCGTTCAGATTTTAGTGAATTATTTGAAATTATGTGTGGTTTACCTGTTACTATCCGCTTGCTAGATCCACCATTACATGAATTTTTGCCTAAAACGAAAGCAGAAATTCTTGATGTTGCAACAGCTATGGGGGTTTCTGCTGAAGTTCTTGCTGAACGCGCTCAGCAGTTGCACGAATTTAATCCTATGCTTGGATTACGAGGATGCCGTTTAGCTATTACTTATCCTGAAATTGCAGAAATGCAAGCGCGGGCGATTTTTGAAGCAGCAGCAGAAGCTGCCCAAAAATCTGGATCTCCTGTTATGCTTGAAATTATGGTGCCACTGGTTGCGCTTAAATCTGAACTCGATTTTGTAAAAGCGCGTATTGATCGGGTTGCTGAAGAAGTGATGAAAGAAAAGGGAAGCACTATTCAATATATGGTTGGAACGATGATTGAACTTCCAAGGGCGGCGCTTCGAGCAGATGAAATTGCTGAAACTGCTGAATTTTTTTCATTTGGAACAAACGATTTGACACAAACTACTTTTGGGATTTCCCGTGATGATGCTGCTCCTTTTTTAGCAACCTATTTTCAAAAAGGTCTTTTAGAGCAAGATCCTTTCGTGTCTATTGACCGTGATGGAGTAGGGGAACTTATTACCATTGCTGCACAGCGTGGACGTTCAAAGCGTGCAAAAATAAAATTGGGAATTTGCGGTGAACATGGAGGCGATCCTGCTTCTATTACTTTATGCGAAGAAAATAACTTAGATTATGTTTCGTGTTCTCCTTTTCGAGTACCAATTGCTCGTTTAGCAGCAGCTCAGGCCGCAATAGCAAAAAGGATGTAATGGGTTAATATTTTTTGTTGTATCGTTATTACTGAAATAAATTTTTATATATTCTTTTATTTTCTTTAATAAAGGGAATAAAAATGCTTCTAAAATGCACGATAAGTTATGTTACGCGAGAAAGTGCTTTTTTTAGAAGTTTATAAGAAAAAATATAAAGCAGGATAGACAAAGATGTATTATTAATACACTTTCTATTGAAGAACCTCTTGATAGAGAGAAACGTGTTATTGTGCAGTCAATTTACGCGTTTGCTTTTTTATGGGGGAATGAGCTCCTCACGCAAAATAGAATGCTCCAAACAAATGTATTTTTTTTGCACATCATGCTGTTTGAGATAGACATCTCTCAGTGGATGTCCATTTCACATTGACATTCGTGGAATGGGGATTATGTAAACTCCCCGTAAGTTTATAAACTCCACTATACGCTACCATCTTTACCTTTATGAAGGAATATCAAAGTTATACAATATGTTGATTTATAATGATATTTTTTTATTTCTTATATTGAACAAAAGCTGTAAATATCATAAGATCTTCTCATTTCAACCTCTTTTATAATGAATCAATCAAAACCATGTTTTTTGCATGTTATAGGCGGGATGAGCGTCTGTGGATAAAAAATAAAGCAAGGATATGCCTCTTATGAATCGTCTCAAGTGTCAAGAGCTGTCACAAATTGAAGGTAGGTACAGTGTGTAATGGTGCTGGCTTGCTTTTTCACAAGTGTAAAAATGATAGCGCGCGCGCAGTAGGGGCTGCTATTATTCACGGGCGTTGTTGTGAAATGGTCTTGGGTGCTTTAAGAGATGTTTTTTTAAGAAAGCCCGTGAATGGCAATCCAAGTGTATTTCGTTTGGGACATTTTGTTTTGCGTGAGGGGGGGGGTGAGTTCAAAAAGACATGTGATAAATAAAAGCATGAGGCAATAGGTAATCTCCATTATTTTAAAGATATTGCTTTAGATGTCTTTGAAAGGCGTAAAGCTGAATTAAAAGGAAATGGCAAAGATGAAAACTGGTTTTTACCTTAAAATTTCATATTCTTCCCAAATTAGGCTGTCTCCCTGTTTTAAGAGATTATACAAACAGAGATGCGCAATATTCTTGCCTCCATTTGGCATACAAAAGCTATAACAGCTGAGAAAAGTACTAAACTGTCTTAACATTTGTTTCAAATATACTGCTGCGTTAAATTTAGATGTTGATTTATAGGCAATATTAAATACACACGCTATTTTAGGAAAACAATGTCATAAAACACATAATTTTCCAGCAATAGATTGGAGAGAAGTGCTGTTTTTTTCAGATACTTTGCAAAACAACAACCATAACACAACTAGCTTTACGTCTACTTATCCTTACAGGTGTTTGCATAAATTCTTTGCATCATATTTATAAAGATCAAATTGACGATAATATATGGACAATTCGTGGTTCGATAATATGAAAGGTTTACGTGATACTACAAAAATTTTGTGTCCTTTTATCATCAGAAGCAATAAAAATGCTAGAACAAGCGCGTTTTCTATTTTGCAATATTTCTTTTTTCTGCAATCGGTTGTGGTTTTCTTGCAGCAAATTATACGGCTCAATATGTAATGTGTAAGAAAACCATTCTGATTGATTGAATATAAGAGGGCTTGAGATGAAGGAATGTTTGAGGGGAGCATTAAACAAACGAAAGATGAATTATCATTATAAATTAAGAGATTATTTTTATAATGTAGATGATTAGCTTCAATTAAATAAACCAATTTCACGCATTTTCATTAAAATTGTGTGATTAATTTTACCTGTTACAGGAAGATCAAATATTTTTTGAAACTGTTTTAAAGCTTCTATCGTCTTTTGATCTTCTATTCCTGTGACAATAACCTCTTCATTCCCAAAAATATGTAAAGCTTTTTGCACTTGTATAATATCTTCAACAGAAGGTTCTAAAATAGCTTCTTTTAAGTGTGTCATATTTTTTGTATTGTTTGTTTCTATTTCGCTTTGCTTAATTAATATCGCGATTTCATCTGTTGCGGGATTAGATAGAACATTCTTTTGCATTCTCTGAGCAGTTTGCTGTTTCCATAAAGTGATGGCTCGGCGTGTTTTAGGTCCTTCCAATCCATCTAAGGGTCCATCATAAAGGCCTAATTTTGCTAGTTCTTTTTGCTTTTCCAGCATGCTTGCTGATTGAGAGGATAAAGATGAATTTGTGTGGTTATGATTTTGAGAATGTACAGAAGTTACACGGGAGAGTTCTTGTGATTTTTCTTCTTTTTCCGATAAAGTAGAGCTCTTACCTATACTTTGAACAGAGGAAAATTTCATTTGAGTTAAAATATTTTGATGCGTTGTCATTTGCGAAAATAAAGCATTAAATGAAATAAATAAAAAACTAATGCTAAAAAGAAGAGATCCAACAAAAAATAAAGTATTTTTTCGCGTATAGAAATAAAGAGTTTTTGCACTCCAAAAAATAAAATGAAAAATTATAAGAAGAAGTGTTATAACAATACTACTATAGTATTTACGGTGTTTTACATTTTTTTTTCGGTATGTCTTTCGTTTTGTTGCCATTACTTTTATTTTCAGTTGCGTTTATTTTTTACAAAGAAACAAATATAAATTAGGAAACGAATATGAATCAGTTCTTACTTCCAGCCAGAGAGAAGTGCATTGATATTATTGATTTTTCCTTTCAAACTCCTAAAATGAGCAGCTTCATTATATCAATTTATAAGTTGATAAATCAACAAGAGTTCTTGGCAACTTTTATTCATTTCATTTTGACAAGTCTTTAATGTGTATAAAGAGAGCACCAAATGATTAGCATTCAAGATCATTTTGGTGTTTGCAAACTGCATTATCACATATAATTATCTAAACAATAATGCCACGTTATTCTTCATTTTGGGGCATATGTTTGCCTATTATTTAAAATAAAATTGAAAATATTTGCCTATAACACTAAACAGATGACAATCATTATCTATTCTTTATAATTTACATATAGATGGTTACTTATCCATAAACGGTTTGGTAAAATATAATTATCTCTTAATATAATTATATTTTAGTGTAAATAACTTCGTATCAATTAAATTGATTTACAATGTTATAGAAAAACTGGTCTTGAGATCTTTAGATGGAGTTGTAAGAGATGCATCTATTGTTTAATATTTTGATCGACATGTTGATCATGTTTATGATGTGCTAGTAAAAATTTTATAGATAATATAAATATTTTATCGACACTAGAGTCAGAATAACAGAATTTTACTCTTTTTAGCTTTTTCAACTAAGCTAAGATGGTGAGCTATTATCTAAAATAAGTATGTACACGACATAATTATATCTCTCATTTTTTACCATAGTATGTTCATTAACATGATCAGCCTGTAAGTGTATAATTTTGATGTTAATTTTTTACTGAATAGACAATGTATCCTATTTTATACGGCGGAATTGTGCCATATTTATAAAAAAGCCAATGATATAGACCCAATACATGAATACTCAATTTTATAAAAAGCACATTTTATAAATTGTTTATAAAGCAACAGTATATAAAATGCTTCTTTTATTGTATTTACCACTGCGCTACATTGATTATCCATGATACGTTTTTTAATCAAATTATTATTATTATTATTTTTTATTTTTGTCATTATTTCATTTTTTGTAGCAGATCCAAGCAGTAATCATTCTTCTAGCCCCAAAAATAATGAGACAACAACGAGCGATGTGATTATTGCTTTTAAGGAAGCCTTAAATGATTTAGGCGCATTTTGTGACCGTAATATAAAAACCTGTAAAGTAGGAAAATCTTTTTTAAGTTCACTTGGCGAACGCGCATATTACGGTGCAAGAGCTGCTTATGAATATTTAGGGAACATATTAGGGAACAAAAATAATATCAGAGACTTCCCCTAATGTTTCTTACAAAATAGAAATACAAGAGTTCTTACAAAACCATGAAATGTTATCTTGAAATAAGGATTTTTAACGTTCTTCGTGTTATTTATGTTAGGAAGAATAAATATTTATTTTTTATAAGTGTATTCAAGAATGATTATTCAAACGAAACAGGACTAAAATAATGGCGGAAAAAATCGGTACTATTATAGAGAACTTTTCGCTTTTGGATAATTGGGAAGATCGTTATCGTTATGTCATCGAGCTTGGCTATGAATTGCCACCTTTTCCGGAAAGCGCTCGAAATGATGCTCACAAAGTTCCTGGTTGTGTTAGCCAAGTGTGGCTTTTATCTTCACGTAATAACTCAGAAGATCCAATATTGACGTTTCAAGGTGATTCCGATGCTCATATTGTGCGTGGACTCATTTATATACTTCTTGCTTTTTATTCAGGCAAAAAAGCTTCTGAAATTCGCAATTCTGATGCTCAAGAGCTTTTTGAAAAACTTGGTTTAAATGAAAATCTTACACCACAACGATCAAATGGTTTGAAATCAATGATTAAACGGATTCGTAACGAAAGCTATATGTAATCCCCTTGATAGAAATTGCTATATATACAAAAGCTTCACACAACACATGTATACTAAAATCAACTTTATACACGAAACCATTTTTTCGCAAAATAAGATTATTTAGTTTTTTTCCGTTTGCTTTTGCGTCCAAGACCCATTTCTTTGGCCAAAGCCGATCGTGTTTTTGCATAATTAGGCGCCACCATAGGATAAGAACTATCTAACTGCCATTTTTCACGATATTCCTCTGGCAACATTCCATAATGTGTCATGAGATGACGCTTTAGAGATTTAAACTTCTTTCCATCTTCAAGGCAAATGAGATAATCAGGAAATACTGAACGTTTTGGATTAACGGCAGGCCTTTGTTTTTCAACTTCGACTTCTGTTAACTCTAGATTCCCTGCTTTACGAAAAGCAGCATGGACATCAGCAATTAAACTTGGCACTTCAGTCGGTCGAATAGAATTATTACTCACGTAGGCAGCAACAATATCAGCAACCAATGTAATAACTAAATTGCTTTCAGTCTCTAAGACTGCACGATGTTCCATTCTTGTTTCCTTTAATTTAAAATTGAGTAATTCAAAATCGAGATATAGTGCATATACTCATGATATAAAGATCTCATGCACATGAGTTTCATATTGTACAAAAATCTTTTTTGTCAATTCAATTATTCTATAAAATTGCCAAAACACAAAAAAATCAAATAAATACCTATTTTTTGTCATAATATACAATAAGAAAAACGAAATTATTACATGCTAAAATATATTTTTAGCCTATAACATATCATACATAATATATAATACATCACAAATATAAAAAGATATAGGATGAAATTTATTTATTTTTTTGAGAACGTAAAAATAAAATTACTAATTATAAAAATATAATATATAAATTATTATTTTATGTTTTGAATACTTATAATTTAGTAAGTTTATTTTTAATAAATTTCAAATTTATTTTTATTATTTATATTTATTAAATTTAATAATAAAAAACAATATATATTACAAACATGACACAATAGCATTGTTTATAATATAAAACTATTCATTAAAACGACATAGAATATTTTTATTTTTTATAAAGTAATAATAATATTTCTGATATATTTATTCATTTCTATAAAATTATGCGATTATACTGTTTCAAAAAAAATCAATTCTTTTTCTCATAGTTTAATTGTTTTACCAGTCACTTTCATTATAAAAGTGGTATTATATCCCTAGAAAACAATAGCTGTGATATGTAATGAACAGAAAGGTATTAGTTTAAAAATTATCATGGCACTATTTTTGCAAGTGAATAGAACTTATAGATTTGTACACTTGCATCAATAATTGTGATTCTAACATATAAATGAAGCTGTTAACATATTTTAATATAGGATTGTGTATGACTCGCACTTTTGCAATTCCTCCCAAAGCATCTAGAATCACTCATAAGGAAATATATCATGGTATTTTTCGTGATGATCCCTATCATTGGCTACGTGCGTCTAACTGGCAAGATGTTTTTAAAAATCCTAACTGTCTTGATCTCAATATTCGACATTATCTTGAAAAAGAAAATGCTTATCAATCAGCTCAAATGGCTGATACAAAACCACTACGAGATTTGCTTTTTACCGAAATGAAAAACAGGATCCAAGAGAATGATAGTTCTGTTCCTATAAAACATGGTCCTTTTGCTTACGGATTCTCTTATGTTACCGGAGGCCAACAACCACATTATTTTCGGACACCAAGGAATGGCGGAGAAAAAAACGTGTACCTTAATGGTGACGTCTTGGCAGAAGGCAAAGGATATTTCAAATTTGGTTCAGTTCAAGAATCTCCTGACCATACACATGTGGTATGGACCTATGATGACAAAGGATCAGAATTCTATACAGCTAAAATTCGTAATTTTGAGACATTGTCTGACTGTATAGACACAATTACTGATACATCTGGTCAAATTGTATGGGATGCTAGATCTGAAGGTTTTTTCTATACTAAGATGGATAAAAACCACCGACCTTCAGAGCTCTATTATCACCAATTAAACACAGATCAATCACAAGATAAGCTTATTTTTCGTGAAGACAATCCAGGTTTTTTCTTAGATGTAAGCGGTTCTAAGCTTAATGATGTTATTTATATTAATATTCATGATCATGAAACATCCGAGATCTGGTTAATTCCTGCTGAGGCGCCTTTTACTATTCCCCAATGTGTACGGAAACGACAAAAAGGTATTGAATATTCACTTACAGAAGGTGGTGATGTCTTTTATATTCTGACCAATTTAGATAATGCAAAAGATTTCAAAATTATGGTAGCGCCATATACATCTCCACAATCAGAAAATTGGTCTGAGTTTGTCCCACATCAGCTTGGGTGCCTAATATTATCCCATGATGCTTATCAAGATTTTCTTGTCTGGATCGAACGTTTTGAGGGGCTTCCACGTATAAAAGTAATGGAACGTACCACTAAACAAGTTAATTCCATTGCTTTTACTGAAGAGGCTTATTCTTTAGGTCTGCAAGGAGTTGCAGAATATAACAGTCCAACTATTCGTTTTTCCTATTCGTCTATGACAACACCTGATCAAGTGTTTGATTATGAGATGAAAAGTTGTAAACGGATGCTTTTAAAAACGCAAATAATTCCCTCTGGGCATAATAAAGATGCATATGTAACACGACGTATTACAGCAATAGCAGACGATGGTGAGAAGATTCCTATTTCACTTTTTTATCACAAAAATACTCCCCTTGATGGTGGTGCGCCTTGTCTGCTTTACGGTTATGGTGCTTATGGGATCTCTATACCTGCCAGTTTCAATAGTAATGTACTTTCTCTAGTAAACAGAGGTTTTATTTACGCTATTGCTCATATTCGCGGAGGAAAAGAAAAGGGAGTAGAATGGTATGAGAAAGGAAAACATCTCTTTAAGCACAATACATTTACAGATTTTATTGCTTGTGGGCGTTACCTTGTAAACAATAAATTCACTTCTCACGACCGGCTGATTGCTCATGGTGGTTCAGCAGGGGGGATGTTGATGGGAGCCATTGCCAATATAGCTCCACAGGATTTTGCTGGGATCGTAGCAAATGTGCCTTTTGTTGATGTCTTAGCGACAATGTTAGATGCTTCATTGCCACTCACTCCTCCAGAATGGGCCGAATGGGGGAATCCTCTTGAATCAGAAGAAGATTATAAGCTTATTGCTTCCTATTCCCCTTACGATAATGTCAAAGCTCAAAACTATCCCCCTATACTTGTGATGGCAGGATTAACAGATCCTCGTGTAACTTACTGGGAGCCTGCAAAATGGGTGGCAAAATTACGAGACCTAAAAACAGACGATAATGCAGTTTTATTACGTATTAATATGGATTCAGGGCACGCTGGTGCAGCTGGACGTTTTTCAAAGCTAGAAGAAGTTGCCTATATCTATGCATATATTCTAAAGATAGCAGGAAAAGACTTTTGCTAATCCATAATACCTCTGTATGAAAGTCTCCGATAATTTATTGGATTATAGGGACTTTCATACACTAAAAAATTATTGAGACAGTTTAAAATTCACATTCTTCATAAAGTTTCAAAACATAGTCCCAATTAATTAAATGGTCTACAAAGGCTTCGAGGTACTTCGGTCGAGTATTGCGATAATCAATGTAATAGGAATGTTCCCACACATCGACACCCAAAATAGGTCGAGCATTGTGAATTAAGGGATTTTCGCCATTAGGCGTTTTCATAATTTCAAGCTTGCCATTTTTAACAGCAACCCACGCCCATCCAGAACCAAATTGGGCACTAGCAGCAGCAATAAAATCAGCGCGGAATTTGTCGTAACCACCTAGATCAGCGTCAATAGCTTTTGCTAACTTTTCAGGAAGTTTTTGGCCACCACCATTTTTTTTCATCCAAAGCCAAAAGTGGTTATGATTGTAATACTGCGCTGCATTATTAAACAAACCAATATTTTTTCCAAAACTTTTTTTAACAATATCTTCAAGGCTTTCATTTTCTAAGCCTAACTCTTTCACAAAATTATTGGTGTTGGTAAGATAAGCGAGGTGATGCTTATCATGATGATATTCAAGCGTTTCGCGTGACATATAAGGCGAAAGGGCATCGTAATCATAAGGCAATGGGGGCAATTCAAAAGCCATTTAAAAATCTCCTCGATTCTAATTGTTAAGCTTATTTCATAAGCCTAATTTGCCATTTACCGCATTTAAAAGCAAATGTTGAATACCTAGTTTGTATGAAATAGTTTTAATGTCTCTCTTTTTGTAAAAGAAGCTTTTAGGAAATGTATATTCATCAATCAAAAAGGGTATTGGTCTACATAAAGATTGCTTCTGAAGATTTTTTACATCTATGAGTGGGTAATAAATATCATTATCTTTTGAATAAAAAGTAAATGGAAATAGCTATTATTCCTTGTTTTTGTATCTCTATTTTTTCAAATACCATATAAAATGTTTTTAATTTTTGCAAAACTCTTCCAGTTTATGGGTGTATCATAATGTTTTCAACAGAATATTAAGTGTTATTTTTTAGGAAATATTTTTCAATGTGCTTGATTTTATTTTATGGTGCTACCCATGAATAATATAATGTAAAAATTAGTGGACATTACCATCTTTATGCTTAATGCAAGAGCACTGCAGCACTATCATACACTTACCGGTTGCCAATGTGGTGACAGCTTTTTTCTTAAATTGAGCAAGATGGGATTTTAATATATCAAGAAAAGTAAATCATATGCAAATTTATTAGATACATGAGTAAACTGCAAGATTTTCATTTTCTGTTCCTAGAAAATCAATACAAAGAGCAAAATAATTGATGGATAAATGGTTCCTTCTTATGTTAAAATCACAACTGTATATCAGTTTCTGCTACGAATTTGTATCGATGGCAATGCCATACAAGACTCAGAAATTTTATGATAAAAAAGTAAAGTCTTTGATTTTCAGATATTGCGTCCAATCACAGGAATCGCTATAAGGTGCAGGAGTCGCTATAAAGCGTGTTTTTTTGGGGTATAGCCAAGCGGTAAGGCACCGGTTTTTGGTACCGGCATTCCCTGGTTCGAATCCAGGTACCCCAGCCAATTCTAGTGAAATTAGTTAATCAAAGTTCAGCTTGAGAGTGGATTAGCCCCCTTAACCTCTGTGTTGCTATTCATAGCAAGTCTGGTAAGTTGAGAAACACTTATTTATAGTGGGTTAGCTCTAAATATGGTAAGGTTCTCTTGCTATAGCTATCGCTCAAAGAACTCTTTTAAAAGATTCTTTTCTATAAGACGAGGGGTAAATGATTTATGCGCACTTGCTTTAGAAAAACTATTTGGCTGGATTTTGCGCTCTATAGCAACACCAGCGTGCAATTTTTCGTATTCCACCATCTTCATTACGTCGAACAGCGTAGCAATAACGCTGATCAGGAAATATATTTCGTTGCATATCGCGTACAATATGAGCAGTATGGCCATAGGGTGCTACACAATCAATAAACCATACGTATTTTCCATTCTGCCAATTGACATCGGGTAAAAGCTCTCCCTTTTCAAGCATAGATTGATGATTTTTCTCATCTAAAAAAGCCCAAGTGATAAAGGCACAAAATTCTCCACGTTCATTTTTATAGAGTTTATATTGCCCAGTCTGTAAGGCGGGGCCTATGTTGCGTTCAATATCCCAGATTCGCCAGCGGCGGTATAAGGGAGATGTAAGCATTAAAACAACCATGGCACCCAAAGCCGTAAGAGGATCTATGAGTGATGGTGATGGATTTTCATTTACAGACATCATCTTTCCTTTAGAGATTGTTCTAAAATTTTGGTGATAGGTTCAAAGAAATAAGAAATGAGACGTCGTTTTGAGGTAATGACATCCGTTGTTACAGTCATGCCAGGGATAAATTTAAGTTGTTTGTTATTCAAAGTGATGTGATCTTGGTCAATTTTGATTAAAACAGCGTAGACACCATTAATTTCTTTATTATAGCGCGCTGTAGCACCTACATTAACGACTGTACCGTGGATAACACCGAAACGTTCAGGAGGAAAGGCAGAAAACTTGATGTAAGCACGTTGGCCCTTTTCTAAAAAACCAATATCTCGATTATCAAAAAATGCTTCAATAATGAGACCACCCGCACCAGGGACAATACGCATGAGAGTTTTACCAGCCTCTACAAAGCCGCCCAAAGTATGGATACTTAAATCATCGATACGTCCATCAACAGGTGCATAGAGTGATAAGTGGTCAAGATGGTATTGAGTGCTATCAAGCTTTGCTTTTAATCCTTGAAGATTCAGTTCTGTTTCACGCGAAAGTTGCCGATAGCGGGCGATTTCATCGGAAATGAGACTTTTCCGTTGTTGGCGGAGGGTGTTTATTTCGGCGGCATTTTCTTCCAAACGCCTTTGATTGGTTAAAATTTCATGCTCGACATTTTTAAAGTCATGTAAACGCTCTAAATAAACGGCTTGGCTAATGACTTTTGTTTCCATCAGGCTTTTTGCAGCTTTTAATTTTCCTTGGCTTAATTGACGATCATCTTCCAACCTATCTAATTGCGCATGTTGTGTTGCACCGCTGCGCTCGACGCGGTCCGCCTGTGCTTTTAGCGCTCTTAATTTATCTTGGAGAGATTGAAGGGTAGCGCTAATGAGTTTTTCCCCTTCTATTCTTGCAGTTTTATTGCCAGAAGGAGGAGCAGGCAGATAGGCAAGCCCTTTGGTTACAAAATCTTTATCCAAAGGATCACTTTCATGCAAAGCTGTTAAAATAGCTGTTGCAATTTGTGCTTGAAGGGTTTGTTGCGCGATATCTGCTTGAACACGTGCGCACTCATTGAGGGCTTCACGGGGATCTAATTGAATAAGGAGATCACCTTGATGAACAAATTGCCCTTCTTTTACAAGAATTTTCTCAATGCGTCCTGTATTTTGCGCTTGGACCAGCTGAACGTAAGCGGTGGGAATAACACTTCCTTGCCCCCGTGCAACAATCTCTGTTTTTGCGATAAAGCTGCCGATCACAATAAAGAGAAATAAGGTGACCAAAACAGCAACAACCATATGAAGCGTTGGTGACAAAGGGCGCAAATAAGGAGCTTTATCTGCCATTTTTTGCCTCCAAATCAGTAAAGTTTAAGACGGTTGCATGCTGAGGAAAGAGGTCGCTTTTGTGGGTAATAACAAGAACAATACGTTCTTGCGAAAGTTTATATAAATGCTCAACAATTTGTGCACTGACAGTGTCATCCAATGCGGAAGTAGGTTCATCTAAAATAAGAAGGCTTGGGTTTATCAGAAAGAAACAAGCCAAAGCCAAGCGTTGGCGCTGACCACCTGATAAAAAACCACCTTGCTCTCCTACTTGAGTATTGAGTCCTAAAGGCAACTGAGCAATCAAATCATGGCAAGCACTAACATATAGTGCAGCGTCGATTTCATCTTTAGTGGCATCTGGTTTAGCAAGAAGCATATTCTCAAGAATGGTTCCGGAAAAAAGGCAAGGATTTTGAGGAAAATACGCGATTGTTTCACGCACGCTACGGACATCAAAATTCTGTAAAGGTTGGGCGTTAATCAATATCTTTCCGCTTGTTGGGGGATAGAGTCCACAAAGGAGCTTCGCCAAGGTTGTTTTTCCGCACCCTGAAGGACCAAGTAACATAATTGGTTGCCCAGGTTGTAAACAGACATCAAGATGATTGATAATGGACTTATCTCCATAAGAAAAACAGAGATCGTTGGCTTCAAGATGAGGAGGAGCGCTGAGTTGAAGAGGCGGCTTTTCTTCTTCCCATTCTGAAGGGGAGTTAAGAATATCGCCCAAACGAAGACGAGAGATTTTCAAATGCTGCCATTCTTCCCATAGGGATGCAAGGCTTAAGATAGGACCAGAAACATTTCCAGCGAGGAGATGAAAGGCAATAAGTTGTCCTAGTGTAATCTGGTTTTGAAGAACTGCCTGAGCACCAAAAAAGATAATAAAAATAGTGAAAAGATCACCAAAAATATGACTCATGGCTCCATTGAGAAGATGCAATTTACTGGTTGTAAGGCTTTGATCTAAACTACGGGCTAAAGTTTCTTGCATGCGTATCGTATGAGCAGATTCTTTTACGTGTGCTTTAATGGCTTCAAGATTGGTAAAACTTTCAATAAGGCGCGATTTATGGACAGCTTGCAGAGTGAAAGCACGGCGTAATTGGCGGCGCAAGAAGGGACCGACTAGCGCTAAAGAACCCATTTGTAAAGGTAAAATGATAAGGACAATGAAGGTCAGTTTCGGACTAATGGAAAAGAGTGCAGCAATATAAATAATGGCAAACAGAACATTTAGCACAGTGGTGGCGATGGTTCCTGTTAAAAAACCGCGAATTGTATCAACTTCTCCAATACGTGAAAACAATTCTCCCACTTGCCAACGGCGTAAAGTGGGCAAGGAGAGACTTAAAAGATGGGTGTAAATGCGCCGTCCAAATTCTAGCGTAAGCCGATTGGCTAAATAAGCTCCTAAATAACCTGATAGAGTGCTAAGAGCTGTGCTAAACAGCATGATAGCAACCATCAAGACAACGATAGCATAGAGACTTTCAATACGCTGAAAAGGGAGAATACGGTCGATAATCGCTTGAAAAATAAAAGGATTCACCAAGCCCAGCAAACGCAAAACAACAGCAACGCAACTGAGTTCGATAACATAATAGATATATTTCTTTGTTGTTCTTGTAAACCAAGAGAATGATACAGGTTTTTCTTGTGAATGACTCATTTGAATTTATGATTTTATTTAATAGAAAGAGCGATTGATGTCGCATATTTAAACAGTATTGTAAATAGTATTATATTCATACAAAATATACATTTTGTATGAATATAATATAAACATAATGTATTTATTGTTTATACAGTATTTTTATTGTTATTTATACAAATTATATTTGACATTTGCTAAAATGAACAATAATCAAATTCCCACTGTATCGTTGTGATACAGTTATTTTTAATAATAAAAGGAGGATTTAAATGGGTAGTTCAAGCTCATCAAATGATTCAAGTAGTAACTCACATCCAAAAAGTTGGCTTTTTCCAGAAGATGATTATAGTACAGACGCTTATGCCCAAACAGCAGGTACAGGCGGCATCATAGGAGACGTAATAGGAGGTATTGCTGGTGCAGTTGGAGGTCTTTTTTCTGGACCGGGAGGTGTCAGTTCTGGCTTACTCGGTGGAGCAGTAAGCGGCGGAATAGGAGGAGCTGGTGATTCAAGTAGTAACTCACATCCAAAAAGTTGGCTTTTTCCAGAAGATGATCATAATACAGACGCTTATGCTCAAGAAGCAGGTAAAGGCGGCATTGTAGGATTAGTATTAGGAGGTGGTGCTGGTGCAGCGGGAGGTTCTATTGCTGAACCAGGAGGTGCAGGTGCTGGCTTTCTCGGTGGAGCAGTAAGCGGCGGAATAGGAGGAGCTGGTGATGCCTTGGTAGATAAGTACAATCAATTTCATCCGAATCCGAGCTGTGAAGTAGGCGATTACGTTGAAGCATCGGCCATAAAGGGAGGGATAGGAGCACTAGGAGGAGCATTAGGTGGTTCAGTGGCAGGTCCTGTTGGTACGTTCACTGGAGCAGTAGGCGGCGGACTAACAGGAGCAGCTAACGGTTTTGTAGATAAGTATAATCAATGTCATCCAAATCCGAGTTGTCAAGTAGGCGATTACGTTGAATCAGCTGCCATAAAGGGAGGGATAGGAGCAATAGGAGGTGGAATAGCAGGAGCTTCTGGAGGTCCTGTTGGTGCGCTCGGTGGAGCAGTAGGCGGCGGACTAACAGGAGCTGCTACCGGTTTTATAGATAAATACAATCAATGCCATCCGTAAAGTGGAGGGACACTGTTTTTAATTTATTTAGAAAATAGCTATAAAGATATTTCTGAGATCAGTTAATATTGTAAACATACTTTAAAGCTATGGCTAAACTGATTTCAGGGATATTTTTGTTTATGATAATAGATATTTTATTTTGGATTCTTTGTCATGTATACTTTTATTAGTTCCTTAGTGACAGCAATTGCATTTGGATTTTTCATGTTTTTTTTCAATAGATTTAAAGGTGAGAACTGGAGTATAAAAAGAATAATATTATCAACAATTATATTTTTTATAATATATTATTCTGGAAGTTTATTAGTTAAATATATGGGAATTTTATAAAAATTATTTATATATAAAATTATAATTATTTGAGTTAAGTTTATTATTTGAATTATACTCTATTGCTCTCTCTCTATTAAATCATTCATAAAGTAGATGAAATTTCAGTCTGGATTTTTTGTTATGCATACTTTTACTAGCTCCTTAATTACAGCAATTGGATTTGGACTTTGCATGTTTTTTTACAATAAATTTAAAGGTAAGAACTGGAGTATAAAAAGGACAATATTAACAACAATTAGGTTTTTTATATTATATTATGCTGCAAATTTATTAATTGAATATATGGGAATTTTAAAATAATATAAAATCAAGTTGTTATATTATTTTAAAATATAATTATAAGGTGTTATTTGTAGAGTTATTTATAAAAAATAAGTTATTATTTTTATATAATATTTATCTTTAAAAAAATATTTACTGATTACATTGGGATAGATACTTTAAATCAGTATTATCATAAAGAATTCTGTTTTTTACTTCCTATTTTAAATCTTTTTAATTATTTCAAGCATGGGTTATTTTGAGATTATTATCTTTTGTATAAGGATTATCAGTTTATAGTTTTTGAAAAGTGATTGTTTGCTTATGTATCATGATTTATTGAAAAATAAGCAATTTTTATGAAATAAAGTGCTTTATCTCTCTTGATTTTTATCCATCATCTTGAGAAAGAGGGAGAGAAGCGATTTCTGTATCAAGTGCATCCATAAAATTGATAATAAAAGCAGCATTCGTTCCCAAATCTCTTGGTAAATAACGAGAAGCAGAACGCATATTAACAAAAGTAGTATCCCCTTCATCAGTTAAGCGTATCACGATATCCGAAATAAACCCAAGGTAAAAAGTTTTAGCTCTCGTTTCAATATACAGTTCATTCTCTTCACCTTTAAACTTTCTTTGAGCCACAACAGGGCAATCATAGGCTGCTAAAACATTGAGAACAGATTCGCGAATACGATCAGGTGAACCATCATAACGGCGCCCCGACATTTCTGGCCATTGTGACATCTGTAATGTTGCTTGTTCAGTCAAAACACTTTTGAGCGGTAAAGCAATGAACAAGCTTGTAGGCATAATTATGTGTCTACAAACTTGACAGGAAGGTTTAGGTGCATAATTCTACAAAATTATATATTTAATTTGGATTTTTTTTATGAATGAGCTTATTAGTATTATTGTAGAATTATTATTTTCTATAGGTGCTTTAGTTATATTTTTCTATACATTGTTTTCATATTATAAATCTAAAGGTTATAGTAAAAAAGAAATTTGGAAAAAAATTTTGTTAAGAATATTTTTTTTCTTTATATTATTTTCTATAATATTTTTTATTTATATACGTTATTTCTATGAACAATGATTATTCATTATTAAATTATAATTATAGATTAATTTGGAAATTTTATTTGTTATATATATTTTTAATATACTTTATGAATTGTTTTTTGCATTTTTTTGTTTAATTATATTTATTTAAATTGTATTATGTATCTAAGGTATGTAATGAAAAAAATATTAAAATTAAATCATTAATTAAGAATAAATTCGTTTTTTATATTATTTTAAATTATTAAGTTTTATATGATATAATATATATTAATGTTTATTGTTTTTATATATTTTTAATTTGGATTTTTTATGAGTGATATTATTCGTATTATTGCAAAATTATTATCTTCTACATGTTTTTTCTTTATATTTTTCTATTCCATGTTTTTAAAGTATAAATTTAAAGGTTATAGTAACAAAGAAATTGTGAAAAAAATGTTTTTAAGCACATTTTTGTTCATTATATTTGTTATATTACTTTCTATAACAGTTTTTATTTGTATACGTTATTTATATGAAAAATGATTATTTATTATTTTTATATAATAATGTTTTTGATATGAGTTTTATAATAATTTATTTAATATTAAAATTTAAAAAATATTTACTGATTACAGTTAGACAGAGACTTTAATATTATTATCAATATTTCTGTTTTTTATTTCCTATTTTTTTAATCTTTTTCATTATTTCAAGAATGGTTAGGTTTGAGAATATTATCTTTTGTATAAGAATTTTTAGTTTATAGCTTTTGAAAAGTGATTGTTTGCTTATGTATCATGTTTATTGAAAAATAAGCAATTTTTGTGAAATAAAGTGTCTTCTCTCTCGCTCTTGATCGTTATTCATCTTCTTGTGAAAGAGGAAGGGAAGCGATTTCCGTATCAAGGGCATCCATAAAATCGATAATAAAAGCAGCATTTGTCCCCAAATCTCTTGGCAAATAACGAGAAGCAGAACG
This sequence comes from Bartonella sp. CL25QHWL, assembly GCF_042195335.1. Classification (NCBI taxonomy): domain Bacteria; kingdom Pseudomonadati; phylum Pseudomonadota; class Alphaproteobacteria; order Hyphomicrobiales; family Bartonellaceae; genus Bartonella; species Bartonella sp. CL25QHWL. Next base: position 64,312 of record NZ_JBHIOE010000002.1, read on the forward strand.
CATATCAACAAAAGTTGTATCCCCTTCATCAGTTAAGCGTATCACGATATCCGAAATAAACCCAAGGTAAAAAGTTTTAGCTCTCGTTTCAATATAAAGCGCATTTTCTTCACCTTTAAACTCTCGTTGAGCCACAACAGGCCAATCATAGGCTGCTAAAACATTGAGAACAGATTCGCGAATACGATCAGGTGAGCCATCATAACGGCGCCCCGATATTTCTGGCCATTGTGACATCTGTAATGTTGCTTGTTCAGTCAAAACACTTTTGAGCGGTAAAGCATCGCTGGGACGTATTGTGCGAAAAAAAGCCGGCGGGCTTTGTGTATCGGTAGAAATATCGTAAAGAGCCGGTAAGGTAAACCAAAGTCCAAAAAATAACATCAGTGGTGTAGCCGTTATTACCGAATAAATGATCCCTTTTAAAGCTTTCATTCCCCCTAGGGCTCCATAGACCCATAAGCTGTAAAGTGCTTTTAAAGCAAGAAAAAGAGAAATAATCACACAGCCGGTAGAGATTCCGATCAAAATTATGAAGTCGGTTACGTTAATGACGGAAAAACGTTGTAAAATGAATGAAAATAATAAAACAAAGAACGACAATCCACCAAATCGAGGGGACCATACTGCTGCTCTTGAAATGAACCGAACATATCTCTTCTTCATGAAGTTTTTCCCCTCAATTGTAAACTATAAGCCAAGTTTTTTCAGAGTGCATATCTTACAAAAAGCTTATGCTCATAAAACAAAAATAAAGCACTTATTTTTGAGGTCAAGGATGCATAATGTCTTATAAGTTTCCAGCGATTATTTTTGCACTTCATTGAAGGTAATCAGTATTTTTTCTATAGTTTATCATGTCATTGATGCGAATTTTATGGGAATGTTTGTAAATAAAAAGAAATAAACTCAAATAACAAGTTTTACGGTTGTTAGCAGCATATTTTTCTAGAACTTTACTCTTGATTTTCTCTTCTGATTGCTGGGAGTTTTTTCTGTCAGATAATGCGTAATCAAATAGGATATGATGATGTGCAATAGAGATTTCATTCTATCTCAATAAAAAATTGAGGGATTTATAATCAGATAAATCTGAATTCGAAGTTTCAATTAATAGAGAAAAAAGATAACCATTTTGATAGGCTTCATGTATTTTGTATAGAAAGTAAGGTATTGTACAAATGAGAGGTTACTCCGTTTTTATTCATAAAATATGCGGCAGGTCGCAGATGAAAGAAAAGCTTCATTTTCTTTTTTTGCAAGTGAAGAAGGGGCAAAAATACGTAAAATAACAAAACCTTCATTCAAATTTTTAGCAACCAAAACTGAATTGGCATTTTTTTTAGGTTTTGATTTTTTGAGTTCTATGATTTGTATTGGTTTTCCAATAATAAGATCGAGTGTATTATCAGGGGCTGTTCGGTCATTAAGGCTATAGAAAATAATTCCTTTGTGTGTGTAGGCTGCTAGTGACCAAAATTGTCGTGTTTTCAAAGCTTTTAAATGAACAGGTCCATTTTCAAGATTAAATCTGCAGACTTTAAGAAGAAAGAGGGGATCAGCAGATTGTTGAATAGGATTATCGGGAGTAAAAGCAACAAATTGATAAGGGGCTCCGGATTTTTTAAGTGCTGTCCATATATTATTTTGTGTCCAATAGGGGATCAGAAAGAGAACGCAAATATGAACGATAATAGCGCCAATGATTGCAAGAAGTGCGGTATAAATGAATCTAGTCACAATTTATTTGTCCTGATGGAATTTGTTCTATTGATGGCATTGTAAGCTTTTGTAATGCCGTTGCAGAGATGATTGAGGTATCGTATAAGGTAAGAATAAGCCCGAATTCTTTTTGACTAACTGTTGCAAGCCAATTGCCAGCTTGTGGTGTAGGTGAAATATTGATGCGCAATGAGCCATCATGCTCATAAATAATAGCATTCGTGTGGAGTTCAAAAGGTATTTCTTTGGATGAAGTATAGGGTTTTAGGGATTTGTCAGCTGTATAAAGGGTGAAAAGACGAGTTTCAGGGATGGTGCCTTTGAGTAAATAATGACAGTGGGGGTGGAGTGGACGCCCTTGGTTGTCTTGCCAAATCTGGAATTGAAGACCTTCAGTGCGTCCGAGTGAAACAATGCCTCGTTTGGTCGTGCGGGCGCGGGTATAAGGATCCATATTGGCGGTTCCCATTTTTGGATAAGCACTCCATTTTCCAATTCTAAAGCGTTCAAAATGAGGAAAGGAATTGAGCACATAATCGACACTCAGTTTTCCACATAAAATGGAAAAAGCGAAGATAAAAAAGAAAATGGTGATATTAAAAAACATCAGTGAATATCTTGAATTCAAAATGTTGAATCTCCAGTTGTTTTCACCTTCAAAGAAATTGCAGATGGTTTTTTCAGATCTTTGTTAATCAATCGCACAATATTCAATGTTTCAGGAGAAAGCGTAGAGGGTATTGGGGAAAAAAATTCAGAATCTGCATGGGAGGAAAGTATTGGGGGATGATAAGGAAGAAGAGAATCTTTAACACCATAGAGTTGTTTGAGCATAATATTTTGGTGTGCAGCAAGCATGATGCGTTGCCATATCATGGCAGGAACTCCACCCCCAAAAGCACGATTCATCGGTGAAAAGTTATCATTTCCCATCCATACCGCTCCAGTATAATTGCCAGTAAAGCCAACAAACCAAGCATCACGATAGGATTGTGATGTTCCAGTTTTCCCAGCGACGAGAGTCATGGGCAGAGCAGCACGCTTACCAGACCCTCGTGTTGTGACACCCACCATCATTTGGTTCATATAAGCAGCTGATTGTCTGCTGAGAACTCGGTGTAACTTATTTCCGTTATGCTCGAAATCCCATACCACATGCCCATCAATTGTTCTGATTTGCGTGAACCCATGACGATTACCAGCTATCCCACCATTCGCAAAGACATTAAAGCCAGTTGCTTGATCCATGGGGGTCATGTTGGAAGTGCCAAGAACCATCGTTTTGTGTGATAAAATATGCGCGTTAATCCCCATATTCTTGATGAGATCTATGATAGGTTGGGTATCGCGGTGAAGATATTGATAGGTGAGATACACAGGGACTGTATTAATAGAAAAAGCTAAAGCTGTTGCTAAATCAATTTTCCCCAAATAACGGCCCGAATTATTTTTTGGTGTCCAACCTCCCCAATTGATCGGAGCATCTAAAACGATTGTCGAGGGAGAAAGTCCGTGTTCCAGTGCGGTTGCGTAAACATAAGGTTTGAATGAAGAACCAGTTTGTCGTCCGCCTTGTGTTGCTCTGTTAAATTGGCTCTTTTTATAATCTTGTCCTCCAACAATTGCGCATACGGCACCGTTATTATCGAGTATAACAGTGGAAGCTTGTGTTACGCGATATTGTTGACCATACTGGTGTAAATGATATGCAATTGATTCTTCTGCTGCTTTTTGAATATTTGGATCAAGAGTCGTTTGAATAATTAAACTATGGCTTGGAAGTTGATTGCGCATTTTTTTGACTTCCTCGAATGCCCAATCAAGAAAATAATCAGGCTGATTATTTTCTATTTGGGGAAGTGCCCTAGCAGGGTGGCGATGCGCATTGATAATCTGGCTCTTCGTCATAAAGCCACTATTAACAAGATTAGAAAGGACGATATTGGCACGTGTTTGAGCCGCAAAGAGATGACTATGAGGAGCATATTTTGTTGGAGCTTTAAAGAGTCCTGCTAACATAGCAGATTCACTTAAAGAGACATGACGTATGTTTTTTCCAAAATAAAATTTTGCTGCTGCGGCAATACCAAAATTGTTTCCTCCCATATAGGCCCGGTCAAGGTAAAGTTGTAAAATCTGCTTTTTGCTAAAATTTGCTTCTAGCCAAAGAGCAAGATAAGCTTCTTTGATTTTACGTGTTATGGTTCTTTCGTTTGTTAAAAATAAATTTTTAGCCAATTGTTGTGTGAGAGTTGAACCACCTTGCACCACACCTTTAGCTTGCATATTTTGTGAAATTGCCCGTGTAAGTCCTTGAAAATCAATGCCCCAATGATCAAAAAAACGACGGTCTTCTGTAGCGAGAACCGCTTTAATAACAGTGTCAGGCATTTCTTCAACGGGGACAGAGATCGCCGGCAGTGCACCACGGTGCCCAATGGAATTTCCATAGCGATCTAGAAAAAGAATGGAAAAGTTTTTAGGAGAAGACCAATCTGTTTTGGTCACTTCAAAAACAGAAATGCCCAAAATAGTGAAAAGAGTAAATCCCATCAACCCTAATGTCAGTATTTCATCGAGAACTTCAACGATAAAACGTTTCCATCCTTGAAGATGAAAATTTTGTGAGACGATTTTTGCCTTTTTCCAGAAAAAACTGTTAGCAGAACGAATGTGATAAAGCGCTGTGTCTAATCGTGCGTCTAATTCAATGAGAGCAGGACTGTGAAATGGCTTACGATGTTGCCCTTTCTTTTTTTTAAAAAAATCAAACATTTAAAGAGAGCCTATGGCAAAGAAATACAACCAAACAAATCTACAATAATTATATGGAGTAGAAGTATTTTTTTGCTATAGTGCTAACAGAGAAAGAGTTTATTTTAGAATTATTCATTTTTCGTAAGATAGTGTATTAATATTTTATTATTTTATTGAATAAATTTTATTCTCATTATTAAAAATATTTTTTTGATTTTTTAAAAATTTGGAGTAATGTTAATATGTTCTTCTGTAAGATAGAGGATAAATTATTTCCATTTGTGATTTTTAAATCGACTGAAAAAAACCATTATTTCTTTTATCCTTTATCAAGGAGAAGAGATGGGTTATTGAAATATTTATGATGAAAAAAAAATTCTTGTTCGTAATAATAGCAGCTTTTTTAGGAGCAGATTCTGTTCTAGCTTCTGGGTGTGCTGAAGTAGGTAAGAAGGCTGCCGCGCAAGAGAGCGGGGTTCTCGTCCGTTCAAAACCGGTTGTTCAGGATGGAAAGGACATGTGTGCAATTGTAGTTGTTGTACCAGCCCGTAATGGTGAAAAGTTACGTCGTGTTGAGTTTTTTGTTCCTGCTGATTAGTTTTTGGCAGATGGTGTTGTGATGCGTATCTTAATCGTTGAAGATGATCGGAATCTTCACCATCAATTAGCAGAAGCTGTAAGACGTGCAGGATATGTTTCCGATAGTGCTTTCGATGGTGAAGAGGCTTATTTTTTAGGGAGCACAGAGTCTTACGACGCGGTGATACTTGATATAGGTTTACCGCAGATTGATGGTATTAGTGTTGTTGAAAAGTGGCGTCAAGAAGGGCTCTCCATGCCTGTTTTAATGCTAACGGCGCGAGACCGTTGGTCTGATAAGGTGCACGGTATTGATGCTGGAGCTGACGATTATGTTGTGAAGCCATTTCATTTGGAGGAAGTGATGGCGCGCTTGCGAGCATTAATTCGTCGCACTACGGGACATGCGACAAGTGCATTATGTTGCGGAAATGTTTTGTTGGATACAAAGACGTCTCGTGTTTTTGTAGATGGTCAATTGATTAAACTAACATCTTATGAATTCAGACTGCTTTCGTATCTCATGCATCATTGTGACAGGGTCATTTCAAGAACAGAGCTTACAGAACATCTTTATGATCAGGATTTTGATAAGGACTCGAATACGGTGGAAGTCTTTGTAGGTCGGTTACGGAAAAAGCTTGGAGTGGATTTGATTGAAACTATTCGAGGAATGGGGTATCGCGTGAGAATGCTAGGTGATTAATGAATGTTTTTGAAGAGAATAATTGGTGTAGGAGGTTCTTTTTTGTAATTACTCGATCTCTCAGTTTACGTGTTATGATCTTATCAACATTATGGGTTGTTATTTCTCTTTTATCGATTTCTGCAGTAAGTATTTTATTTTATAAGCGTTCAACTGAACAAAGCCTAGAGCGTATCCTTTCTGCTCAACTCTACAGTCTTATTGCAACAGTGACGGTGTCATCGGAAGGTACTTTGATAGGAGGGGCTGGGATTGATGATATTCGTTATTCTGATCCAACAACAGGATGGTATTGGGAAGTTGTTGCGATATCCCATAATTTAAAAGGAAGATTGACATCCCCCTCATTGGGAACAGGCGAGATATTTACACCAAGTGATGTTGATATACCTTTTGACAATAAATTCTTTCGCTCTTATCGGATAACGGGGAACAATGGTCAAAAATTACAAGTGATTGAGAGTGATGTTGTTCTTGATAATAAAAATCATATTGCACGTTTTCGGCTTGTTGGGAATATCGATGAAGCTCATGCCCAGGTAAAGGAATTTACGCGAACTTTGCAAATTTTTCTTTGGAGTTTCGGTATCGGGAGTGTTCTTATTAATATTGCTATTATTTTCTTTAGTTTTCAACCGTTGAAGCTTATTCGACGCGCATTGAATGATATTCGCGAAGGAAGAGTTCATTATGTGAATACGGATTTAGTAAGCGAAGTGATGCCGCTTGTACAAGAGATGAATGCTCTCATTAATAATAATCAGCGTATTATTGAGCGATTTCGCACACAAGTTGGTAATCTCGCGCATTCATTGAAGACGCCTCTATCTGTGATTATGAATGAGACAGATAAGATGCGCGGAGAAAAGGCTTGTTTGTTGAGAGAGCAAACGCAAATAATGCAAGCTCAAATCAATCATTATCTTCAGCGTGCACGGATTGCAGCACAATGCGATAGTATTGTCTATCATACGTCTGTTCGCAGTGTGCTTGAACGTTTGGTGCGGGTTATGAAAAAGCTTAATCCTGAAAAACAAATTCAATTTATTATGGATGTTGATGATATTGTTTTTTCTGGAGAGAAGGAAGATTTAGAAGAAATTGTAGGGAATTTGATTGAAAATGCTACTCAGTGGTCTCGAGCAAAGGTTTTGATCTCTTGTTGTTTAGAAGAAAATGTTGAAGAAAAAGAATATTTTAGTATCTTTGTAGAAGATGATGGTCCTGGTTTAACAGAAGACAAAATTGATGAAGCATTAAAAAGAGGGCGGCGGTTTAATGAAAGTAAACTAGGGGCAGGCTTAGGGTTAGCAATTGTTTCAGATATGGTCAGTGAATATGGTGGCAATCTCTTTTTATCACGTTCTGATTTGGGTGGATTGTATGCAAAAGTTTTGTTACCTAAGATGGGAGAATAACATATTTTCTTCTTAAGCAAGAAATGTCTATAAAGTTTATAAAGCAGTATTTTAGACAATACATAAAGAGTAGGGAAACATTGTTTTTAGTTTCTTTGCTTAATTGATATATATGATAGATATTTATAATATTCTCCATGAAAAAATGAATTTTTATTAATTCACATCACTCTTCTCATGAAGAGGATAAAATGTAAGCGAGTTATTCTCTGTTCGTATTGGAAAAAAACGATATGCTCTTATTAATTTTTGCAGCATTTTTTCTGACTTTTCTGGCAAGTATTCTTTTTCTTTCACTACGTTTTGACGATGAGATAAAGAAAGAATGGACAGTTGAAACCGTAGATGGTTATAGAAGCCATAAGCGTATGATTGAGTTTAACAAGCTTTATATGAATTATAAAAAAAGAAATATTCTTAAGGCTTTGAGTATTTTGTTTGTTCTTCTGATGACATGGAGTATTTATGGGCTGACAGGCAATCCAGAAGTGAAAAGTTATTTTTTTAGCGAATTAATGGATAAGGATCCTAAAACTCTCAGTAAGCAAGAAAAGCTTATTCGTTTACAAGTGCTTTTTTTCCGTGCACCTCACGATGGCAAGCTAGCAGATGCGTTAGCGGTAGGGTATCTCGAAGAAAGCCTTTTTCAAGAAGCTGTGAATACTTATTTAGATGCACTTCGTTTGAATGGAGAAACAGCTCCAAGGCTTGTCGGATACGGTTTAGCATTGGTTGGTTATGAAGGGGGGGTGATAACGCAAGAAGCGCAAAATGCCTTTCAAAAAGCAGCAGATTTAGCCCCAACAGATTTTTATCCACGTTTGTTGTTGGCCGATGCATTGCATCAAGCAGGAAAAACTGCGCAGGCAGTGCAATTTTTACAAAGCTTTCTTGATACAATGCCTGAAAATTTTTCAGGACAATCACGTGTTAAAAAAATGATGATTCAGTTACGTGATTTATCGAGTGAGCATACAGAGAAAAGAAATCTTGCACCTATGTAGAAGATGTGCAAAGCTCTTAAAAAATAAAATATTGATACTTAATTATAACGTATTTAAACTTTTTTCGCAGAGTGTCTATGAACAGTCAATCTTTAAAGAGTTCTGCCTCATGGAAGGTTATTTTAGAGCAGCGAAAAAAAAGGCGCTTACTGATCATATTATTATGTTGTTTGGTTATGACAATTGCAGCAAGTCTCATAGTGTATGCAATGCGTCATGCGGTCAGTTTTTTTAGAATGCCCTCTGAAATTACAAGAGAAGATATTTTAACGGAGCGCCCTTTGCGTTTGGGTGGCTTTGTTGAAAAGGGAACCGTTCAATATGTTGGAGAGAGAGGCGTTATTTTTTTTGTAACGGATAACAAAAAACATGAAAAAGTGGTTTTCAATGGTGCCTTACCGGATCTTTTTCGTGAAGGTCAGGGGGTGATTGTAGAAGGGCATTTCGATAAACAGGGCTTTTTTATAGGGATGCGTATTTTAGCAAAACATGATGAAACTTATATGCCTAAAGAAACAGCTGATCGTTTGAAAAAACATTACATTATGGAGAAATAATTCGATTGTGCTTGTCGAACTGGGTCATATTTTTTTAGCTGCAGCATTTTCAGTAAGCTTATTAGGGGCGTTTTTACCTGCTTTAGGTTTTTGGTGGAGAGAGCGTTTGTTAATGCAAACAGCTGTTCCTCTAACATATATCACTTTTACATTACTACTTTTATCTTTTTTAGTGATAATTTATGCTTATGTCGTATCTGATTTTTCTGTTTTGAACGTTGTTGAGAATTCTCATTCAGAAAAACCGATGCTCTATAAAATTACAGGTGTTTGGGGAAATCACGAAGGCTCTATGTTGTTATGGGTTTTAAGTCTTGCTTTTTTTAGCGCATTGATGGCTTTTTTTAGCCAACATTTGCCAGAAGATTTTAAGACGCTTGTTTTAATTTGCCAAAGTTGGATTACAACTTCTTTTCTTTTATTTATTCTTTTTGTATCCAATCCATTTTTACGCGTGAATCCACCAGCATTGCAGGGAAATGGTCTCAATCCTCTTTTACAAGATATCGCATTAGCAATTCATCCACCTCTACTTTATTTAGGTTATGTTGGTTTTTCACTTTGTTTTTCTTTTGCCGTTGCGGCATTGATTATGGGACATGTTGATAGAATTTGGGCGCGTGGAATTCGTCCGTGGCTTTTACTTTCTTGGTGTTTTTTGACATTGGGTATTATGGTTGGCTCCTATTGGGCTTATTATGAGCTAGGATGGGGCGGCTATTGGTTTTGGGATCCTGTTGAAAATGTTTCGTTTATGCCTTGGCTTTCAGGAACGGCTCTTTTACATTCTGCTCTTGTTCTCGAAAAACGAGAAATATTGAAAAGTTGGACTTTGTTTTTAGCGCTGCTTACTTTTTCCCTTTCTCTGATGGGAACTTTTCTTGTGCGTTCTGGGCTTTTACTTTCTGTTCATAGTTTTGCTGTTGATCCAGCACGGGGGCAAGCAATGCTTGCGCTTTTCTTTTTTTTTACAGGAGCGGCTTTTTTTCTTTTTGCTTTGCGCACCCCTATTTTAAAAACAGAAAGATTTTTTCAACCAATTTCACGTGAAGGGTTTATTGTTTTAAATAATTTGTTACTTACAACAATAACAGCAACAGTATTGATTGGTACGCTTTATCCTTATTTTATTGAGATATTAACTGGGCAAAAAATTTCTGTAGGGGCTGCTTTTTTTAACCTTACCTGTGGACCGCTAATGGTTTTGCTGTTGTTGTTTGTTCCGTTTGGGACAATGATGGCATGGAAACGCGGTGATTTTCTTGCAGTTTTTGAACGGTTATGGTTTGTTTTTGTATTCGTTGGTATCGTCTGTTTTATAATATTCTATGCGGCATCTGTGCGTGATATTTTTGCAGTTTTAGGGATTGGGCTTTCAGCGTTTGTTTTTTTAGGCAGTTTAGCGGATCTATGGGGAAAGAGTGGATATGGCAAGAGAGCTTTTTCAGTACGCGTTAAGAGATTTCTTGGATTGCCATGGTCTACTTTTGGTGCAGCAATAGCACATATGGGATTAGGCGTTACACTATTTGGTATTGTTTGTGTGGCAAGTTTTGGGCAAGAACGTATTTTAATCATGAACATAGGGGATAGGGTGACGATAGCGGATAAAACGCTTCATTTTGATGCAGTGTATGATGGGGTTGGTTCGAATTATTCGACAATGGAGTTTTATTTTAAAATATATGAAAATAAAAACATTGTGGGTCATGTAACAGCCTCAAAGCGATTTTACTCAAGTCAAAATACATCAACAACAGAAGTTGGTCTGAAAAATCATGGCTTATCGCAGCTATATATTGTACCGGGACATATCGATAATCGGGGTCTTGTTGTGCACGTATGGTGGAAGCCTTATGTAATATGTATTTGGTTAGGGGCATTCATGATGGCTATGGGGGGATGTCTTTCTCTTCTGGGGTATTGGTTTCGCATTGGCATGTACAATAGGGTAGTGCTTGCTTTAAATTTTTGGAAAAGACATTGAGATGAAAAAAATTCTTTGGATTGTATTTTTTTTAATTGCAACGTTTCCTTTTCAATTAGCAATAGCAGTAGAGCCGGATGAGATTTTAAAGGATAAGATTCTTGAAGCGCGAGCACGCCATATTTCATCGCATTTACGTTGTCCGGTTTGTCAAAATCAATCAATTGATGATTCAGATGCTGCTTTAGCACGTGATTTACGGCTTTTAATTCGGGAAAGGCTAAAAATGGGCTATAGTAATCAGCAAGTCACTGACTTTCTTGTTGAGCGATATGGTGAATTTATTCTCTTGGAGCCACCATTGAATAAAATAACTTGGTTTTTATGGTTCTCGCCTTTGATCATTATTATCACTGGCATAAGTATCATATTTTTCCACTTCAAACGGAATAATCATGCGTTATGTGAATGAAAAAGAACAGTCAAAAATGTCATTGCATTAAAAAAGATGTTACATAAAAGAAATCAGATCATTTGCAATGAGCATACAATCTTATTGTAATTATATTAGGGAATACTGAAACCTTACAAAACTTTAATAATTTAGACAGAAAACGGTAAGGTCTGGTATTTTATAAGTGGTCGGAATTGGAATAAAGGTATGATTGAATAGGAGCATAGAGTAAATGGTTAAAAAGGCTTTCTTTAAAACATTTGTCGCAGTGAGTTTTTCTGCGATATTGGAAAGTGCACTGTTTTTTAGTGGATGTACATCAAGCTTGTGGATGACAAAGGCTCATGCAAGTTCTGTATTTACTTCGTTAATGCAACAACAGGGATTTGCCGATATTGTTGCTCAAGTGAAACCAGCCGTTGTAGCAGTACAAGTAAAGAGCAATAAAAAGAAAGAAGATAGGTTCTTTAGCAACTTTTTTAGTGGTCCAGGACTTGATCAATTACCAGATCAGCATCCTTTAAAAAGATTTTTTAAAGAGTTTTATGATTTTGATAAACCTAAAAATAAATTTCCGCACCAATCGCAGAGACTCCGTCCTGTTGCTTTTGGATCGGGTTTTTTTATTTCATCTGATGGTTACATTGTGACCAATGATCATGTGATTTCTGATGGAACAAGTTATACTGTTGTTCTTGATGATGGTACAGAATTGAATGCAAAGCTCATTGGGAAAGACCCCAAAACCGATCTTGCCGTACTAAAAGTGAATGATAAAAGAAAATTTTCCTATGTTGATTTTGGTGATGATTCAAAGCTTCGTGTTGGGGATTGGGTTGTTGCCATTGGGAATCCATTTGGTCTTGGTGGAACTGTGACAGCAGGTATTGTTTCTGCACGTGGACGTGATATTGGCACTGGTGTGTACGATGATTTTATTCAGATTGATGCTGCTGTTAATAGAGGAAACTCTGGTGGTCCAACGTTTGATCTTAATGGAAAGGTTGTTGGGGTTAATACAGCAATTTTTTCTCCTTCTGGAGGAAATGTTGGGATTGCTTTTGCTATTCCGGCTGCGACTGTAAAACAGGTTGTACAACAACTTATTGAAAAAGGTTCAGTTCAACGTGGTTGGTTAGGTGTTCAGATTCAGCCGGTAACAAAGGAGATTTCCGATTCAATAGGTTTGAAAGAAGCCAAAGGTGCTTTGGTTACTGATCCGTTAAAAGGACCGGCAGAAAAGGCTGGTATTAAAGCGGGTGATGTAATTATTTCAGTGAATAATGAAAAAATTGCTGATGCGCGTGAGCTGGCGAAACGTATTGCAAATATTAAACCAGGAGAAATGGTAACCATAGGGATTTGGAGATCAGGTAAGGAGGAGAGCATCAAGGTTAAACTCGCTTCAATGTCTGAAGATGAAAGTAAGAAAGAGACTTCAAAATATTCAAATGGACAGAGTGATTTAGATGAAACATTGGAAGATTATGGTCTGATTGTTATGCCTTCTGATGATGGTGTAGGGGTTGTCGTAACGGATGTCGATACCGATTCAGATGCTGCAGATAAAGGGATACGCCCTGGTGATGTCATTGTGACAGTAAATAATAAACCGGTTAAACGAGTCTCTGATATTATTAACACAATCAAAAATGCTCAGCAGTTAGGACGAAAGGCTATACTCTTACAAGTGCGGACAAATGATCAAAATCGTTTTGTTGCTCTTCCAATTTTCAAAAAGTAAGGCTTTAGTTTGTAGGACAAATGTTTATTAAATATTTGTCCTACAACATAATAAAATAATGGAGATACGTTTTATGAAGATACTCGTTATTGAAGATGATCATGAGACGGGGCATTATCTCGAAAAAGCTTTTTTGGAAGTAGGGCATTCCGTTGATGTTGCTTATGATGGGGATACGGGATATGCTTTAGCAACCACGGAAAATTATGACGTTATGGTTGTTGACCGAATGCTTTTACATCGTGATGGTCTTTCTATTATTGCTGAATTGCGCGCTAAAGGCAATGAAACACCGGTTCTTATCCTGTCTGCTTTAGGGCAAGTTAATGATCGTGTAACGGGGCTGCGTGCAGGGGGAGATGATTATTTGACAAAGCCTTATGCTTTTTCTGAACTTCTTGCGCGTGTTGAAGTTTTACAACGGCGGAAAAATCCTAAAGAAGCAGAAACTGTTTACTGTGTAGGTAATCTTGAGCTTGATCGGTTAGCACATACGGTAAAACGAGGTGATAGAAACATTCTATTGCAACCACGAGAGTTTCGTTTACTTGAATATTTGATGCGTTATGCCGGGCAGGTTGTTACACGCACTATGCTTTTGGAAAATGTTTGGAATTACCATTTTGATCCACAAACGAATGTCATTGATGTCCATATCTCCCGTTTGAGAGCCAAAATTGAAAAAGATTTTGATGTTCCCCTTCTTCATACAGTGCGTGGAGCTGGATATATGCTAAAAGTACCAGATAACAAAGCATGAATCGTTTGATTAATATAATGCGCACGACGGCGCTAAGGCTTTCAGCACTTTACATTTTATTGTTTGGATTGGTGGCAACAGGACTTTCTATTTATATGACGGCATTTTCTGCTTCATTGTTAACAGAGCAAACTGAACAGGCTTTACATGAAGAATTAAAGTATATTGAAAATGCTTATAATTATGGGGGATTATCCTTATTAATGCGCACTATTGATTATCGTTCAAGACAACCAGGAGCATTTCTTTATCTTGTCACGGATTCTATGGGGCGTATTTTAGCAGGAAATGTAGCACGTATTGAATTAGGTCTTTTGAATCAGAGTGGTTTTATTTCTACCTCTTTTTTATATTCCCGTTTTGGAGAACATGGCAAAACAAGTGAACATCGCGCTTTGGCGGTTATTGTTGATTTACCTAATGCTATGAAGATTCTTATAGGACGTGATTTGGATGAGCCAGAACGTTTTGCTGTTGTTATTCGCAAAGCTGTGATCATTGCACTTGCTGCAATGGTTGGAGGCGCTTTACTCATATGGTTTTTTGTTGGCAGGAGAGCTTTACAAAGGATTGATCATGTAACGGCTGCATCACAGCGCTTGATGGATGGTGACTTCAGTGGGCGTTTACCTGTCTCTGGAGTAGGGGATGAGTTTGATCGATTGTCAACCAATCTTAATGTTATGTTAGACCGCATTGAAGAGTTAAATATTGGTTTACGTCAAGTATCAGATAATATTGCTCATGACCTGAAAACGCCGTTAACGCGTCTTAGAAATCGTGCTGAAGAAGCGCTTTCAGGAAATAAGACAAAGCTTGAATATCGTCAGGTCCTTGATAGGGTTATTGCAGAATCAGATCAACTTATTTGTACGTTCAATGCAATTTTAATGATTTCACGTATTGAGGCCAGCAGTGCAATTGAGCATCTTGAAATGATGAATATGAAACTGATCCTTGAGGATGCTGTTGAGATTTACGAACCTTTTGCTGAAGAGTCAGGTGTTTTACTTCGGTTGGGGAATATATTTGATAAAGAGCTTAAGTTGAATCGTGAGCTTGTTGCACAATCAATTTTTAATCTTATAGATAATGCCATTAAATATGCCTCTAAAGGTGAAAGGAAAGCGGAGGTTTGCTTATCAATGGAATATCGTGATGAACATTTATTAGTTGTTGTGAGCGATAATGGACCAGGAATAGCAGAGGATAAACGTGAAAAAGTGACAGAACGATTTGTTCGTCTTGAAGAAAGCCGCACACAACCTGGGTTTGGGATTGGTTTAAGTATAGCAAAAGCAGTTATGAAGCTTCACGGGGGTGAATTGTTACTTGAAAATGCAAATCCAGGGCTTAGGGCTATTTTGTTATTTCCTTAAAGATATTTTTCTTCACTTTTCTCTTTTCATACGTAACAACTATTTTAAAAGTATAAAGCAATAGAAAGGAAAGCAAAATGCTTTTCAAGGGAGCGCAGACGAAACAAGCTTTTTTAAAAACACAGCTTCTCCCTTTATGCCCTCTCGATAAAAGTAGTTCCCAATGGTTAAAAGACATGGAAGAACAAGCAAGGAAAGAAGGTTTAGAATCGCTTATTTCCATCATTTCAGAGAGTGGAACGCAGATTGATTTTATCAGTTCGGTTATGACCTTATCTCCTTTTTTGCGTGAGGTTTTAATTGCCAATCCATCATATCTTAGTGCTTTATTAAATGTTGATGTAGAAACAAGGCTGAGCGAAATTATAGATGATATTACGGCTATCGATAAGGATGAAACTATAAATGAAACTTCATTGATGGCTGCTTTAAGGCGCAAAAAACGAGAAGCGCATGTTCTCATTGCTTTAGCTGATTTGGGAGGTGTTTTTACTTACGAAGTTTCATGTGCTTGGTTGACACGTTTGGGCGAAGCAGCATTAAGTGTAGCACTACGTTTTCTATTAAGAGAAGCGCATGATCATGGTAAGATCAATTTATTAAGCCGTGAGAATCCAGAAAAAGACTGTGGTTTAATTATTTTAGGGATGGGAAAGTTAGGAGCAGGGGAACTTAATTATTCTTCTGATATTGATCTTATTGTTTTCATTGATGAAACATCACCTCATATTGGTAATCTTTCTGAAAGTGTTGACGTATTTTCTAAAATGGTACGCCGATTAATCCGTATCATTCAAGAACGCACTGCGGAAGGATATGTTTTTCGTCTTGATTTTCGTCTTCGTCCAGATCCAGGATCAACCCCTTTGGCCTTACCAGTAAGGACTGCATTGCGTTATTACGAAGGGCGTGGGCAAAATTGGGAACGAGCAGCCATGATTAAAGCACGTCCAGTTGCTGGTGATAAGAGGGCAGGTTTTAACTTTATCAAAGAGCTTTTTCCCTATGTATGGCGGAAATATTTAGATTACGCTGCTATTGCTGATATTCATTCGATCAAACGTCAAATTCATGCGCATAAAAATTACGGTCAAATTGCAGCTTATGGGCATAATATAAAGTTAGGTCGTGGTGGTATTCGTGAGATTGAGTTTTTTGTTCAGACACAGCAACTCATTGCTGGTGGACGTTTTCCTCAATTACGTGGACGTCAGACAGTTGCAATGTTAGCAGAACTTCACACGCTTGGTTGGATCAGTGAGAAAACGAGAAATAGCCTTATAAAAAGTTATGCTTTTCTTCGAAATGTGGAACATCGTATTCAAATGCTTTTCGATGAACAAACACATCTTCTTCCAAATGATACTGCTCAATTCACAAGTGTTGCCTATTTAATGGGTTATCAAGACAGTAGCAGTTTTATCCGTGATTTATTAAAAACACTTCAGGTTGTTGAAAAACATTATGCAGCACTGTTTGAGAATGAGCAAGAACTTGGTTTAGAAATTGGTAATTTAGTTTTTACCGGTGAAGAAGATGATCCGGAGACATTAATAACGTTAAGCCGTTTAGGCTTCGAAAGAGCAAGTGATATTTGTCGTATTATGCGCACGCTCCATTTTGGTCGTTATAAAGCAACGCAATCAGCCGAAGCACGCGAGAGATTAACGGAATTAACACCAGCTCTTTTGAAAGCTTTTGGTGGGACAAAACGAGCTGATGAGGCGATGTTGCGTTTTGATGGTTTTTTACAGGGCTTACCTTCAGGAATTCAGCTTTTTAGTCTTTTGCAGTCTAATCCCTCTCTTTTGGATATGCTTGTCCTTATTATGGGTGCTGCTCCACGTCTTGCAGAAATTATTACACGCAGATCCCACGTTTTTGATGGAATGTTAGACCCAAATATTCTTTCAGAATTACCAACAAAAACGTATTTAGAAAAACGGCTTGAATATTTTCTTGAAAATGTTCTTTCTTATGAGGAGATTCTTGACCATTTAAGGATTTTTGCAGATGAACAACGTTTTTTGATTGGTATTCGAATTTTGAATGGTGCAATTACAGGAGAAAGAGCGGGTTTTGCTTTTACTGCACTTGCTGATCTTATGATTACAAAAACATTTGCTACCGTTCAAGAGGAATTTTCTCGTCTTCATGGTCGTATTAAAGGGGGGCGTGTTGGCATATTGGGTATGGGGAAACTTGGAAGTCGTGAATTAACAGCAGATTCCGATGTTGACCTCGTTTTGCTTTATGAACATGATGATGATGCAGAAATATCTGATGGAGAAAAGCCTCTTTATATTTCTCAATATTATACGCGTTTAGCACAGCGCCTCGTTTCTGCTTTATCCACTCTTACAAGCCAAGGTGTTCTTTATGTCGTTGATTTAAGGTTACGGCCGTTAGGCAATAAAGGACCTATTGCTGTTTCTTTTCCATTTTTTAAAAAGTATTATCGCCAAGAAGCATGGATATGGGAATATCTTGCTTTAACAAGGGCTCGAGGCATTGCAGGAGATCCTGATTTTTTACAAAAGCTAGAAAATGAAGTGTGTGCAATTATTGCTATTTCTCGTGATAAGAAGGAAGTTGCAAAAGAAGTGTGTGAAATGCGTTCCTTGATTGCAAAAGAAAAGCCGCCAAAAAATCAATGGGATTTAAAAACGATGTCTGGTGGCATTATGGATTTGGAGTTTATTGCTCAATTTTCTCTTATTACGCATGTCATTGAGTTTCAAATTGGAGCGACGACAGCGGATATTTTAGATCACTTACCAAACAGTTTTCTTAATCAGTCATGTATTGCTGATTTACATTATGCCTATCGTCTTTATACAAATTTGAGTCAAATTATACGGCTTTGCTTAAATGATTCTCTTGATCCCAATGACATGCCACCTGGATTAAGTGACCTTTTGTTAAATAGTGTTGGGGAACCTGATTTGCTTCGTGTTGAAAAATTAATTGCAGAAACTGGGCAATTGGTCTGTTCAGTTTTTACAAAAATCATGAAACATTAAAATAATTCTATAAGAATAATAAAAATTATTAATTCCATTTTTATATTAATTTTTGTCTTTTATTTCATTACACGCTTGAGAGGGTTAGAGTGAAGTTCTCTAGTGGTTTTTCAAGTGTGATGAAAAAATTTCTCTGTTAAATGTGCTATTCTAGGTATTATTCTTTATACAAAAAGCGATGAGTGACTAGTTTAGTGAATGATATGCTTTATGAGCCTTATCTCATTCTTTTCAAAAAATTGATATTATAATTATTTATATAATTCTGGATAATAATGATCAATATGAAGCTATAAAAGCTACTATAGATTAATAGTTTTAGGAAATTATAAATAAGATTTTAATTTTTCAACTGTGTCATTTTTGCTATAGATTTTTTGAAAAAAGTGTGAAACGATTTATTATTATTTATGTATCACATTAGCTTTTAGGGGAGCAATTATGATTACAAAGTATTTAGCCTCAACATCTATATTTTCTTTAATTTCAATTTCTGTAGTACAGGCGTCGGATATCGCTATTCCTGAACAGCCTGTTCCTGTTATTGCAGCGCCTGCTTTTTCTTGGACAGGATTTTATCTTGGAGGACAGATTGGTAACTTTTCAGGTAAAACAACTGCAAGTTATTTAAAAGATGAGACAAGGATATGGAATCCAATTGGAAAGGAGAATTTACCTAAACTTTCTGGTTTTATAGGGGGAGTTTATGCAGGTTCCAATATTGATATCGATAATAGTTTTATTATAGGTATTGATACGGATATTATGTGGTCTGGTAAAAAGGATTCTAAAGATGTCGATCTACCGGAAAAAAGTCCAACTGAAGAAAAACCACAACCTACAGAAGAAAAAAGTCTAACAAGAGATTTGCATGAGAATGATTCAACAAGGCGTATTAAAGCTGTACGTCATACCTTAAAACAAAAATGGGCTGGTGCTACACGGGTGAGAGTTGGTTTTGCGATTGAGCGTATGATGCCTTATATTTCCGGAGGGGTTGCTTATACGCAGCTTCAGAATATTTTTGGGTTAGTTACTGATAGCAAAAATGGAGAAGTTGATTTTTCTGATTGGTTGCATGATGAAAAAAAGACCATGATTGGTTACACCCTTGGAGGTGGTATTGATTTTGCAATGACTGATAATGTTATTGTGCGTGCAGAATATCGTTATTCAGATTTTGGCAAAAAAAAGTTCATACAGGATAAATTTGAAATGGGCTACAAAACAAATGATTTCCGCGTGGGTGTAGCTTATAAATTTTAATTTTTTGCAGAATTAAACAATTCAAAAGTCTCATTTTCGAATGAGGCTTTTATTTTTCAGATATGCGCTGGAAAATATTCTTCACTCAAAAGAGCTACTATTTTATTCGAACAATACGTTGATTTATAAATATAATTTACTTTTTGTCATGTTGAGTGAGAGATCCAAGGATCATAAGATTTTCTCATTTTAAACCTATACCATGTTGACCAATCAAAACCGCGTCTTTTGTACGTCAAAAGGAGGGAGAGCAGTGAGATAAACAACATTAAAGAAAGAATAAAAATGCTTCTTATGAATCATCTTAAGTGCCAAAAGCTGTCGCTACATTGGGGATTGGCAAAGTGTGAGATTTGATACTAGCTTGCTTTTCCATAAACGTAAAGATGGTGATGCTAAATGGACTTATCATTACATCATTCATAGGTGCCGTCGGGAAATGAGTTTGGGTGCTGTAAAAGATGCTTTTTTAAACCAACACATAAATTGGCAACTTAATGGTGTTTTGTTTTATTTGAAAGACCTCTGATACAATCGACTTTTCTGTTTTGCGTTATCGTAAAATATTTTATTTAATAACAAAAAGATCGCAAAAAAATTCTAAA
The DNA here is from genome assembly GCF_042195335.1 of Bartonella sp. CL25QHWL. NCBI lineage: Bacteria > Pseudomonadati > Pseudomonadota > Alphaproteobacteria > Hyphomicrobiales > Bartonellaceae > Bartonella > Bartonella sp. CL25QHWL. The sequence goes on from NZ_JBHIOE010000002.1 coordinate 84,213, forward strand.
GCACATAAAACTACATCCGCAATATAACTCAATAATAATAAAAATTCATATTATAATTTTTATTATTAGATATTTTATGTGATATTATAAATAATAATTTATAATAATAAAATAATTATAAAGAGTATTATAAATTTATTTATAGGAAAAAATAGATAGCAAATTAGGAATTTATCGAGACATAAAAAACATTATTACCTATATCTGTTATCGAAATATAATCTATTATTTTTTATATTTTTTTTAAATGTACGATAATAAATATCGAGTGAAATAGTAAGGGATTATTTCAAATCTATTTACGATAAATCAATCAACATTATTTGTTTATAAATCACAAGTAGGTTGGGTTATTTAAATTATATACTTTAGTTATTATTTGGCTTTTTTAGTCATCTATTTTCAGGTATAGAAGCTGAATGAGCTTCTCTATTATTCTATAAAATATCATCATTGTAATATTATAAGGATTTTACGCATTAGATGCTTTTGGAGGAGTGTATGATGAAATTTAAAGCAGGGTTTATGTGTAGAGCTTTGTGAAGTAAATCACATGCGCAATTAGCAGCTGGAACCCGTGCGACAAGAATCCGGATTATTTATAAATCAGATGGGGTAGAATTTTCGTCCTTTAGGGCGGGAAGGAAGAAAACCAATAAGCTTGTAAAAAGCTCGTTACATAAGTGGGGCAGCAGATGGAATTCTCTGAGAAAAATTGATCTATTAACAGAGAAGGTGAAACTTTGTCTTTTAAGGAGAAAAAGGGAAATAAGAATTATGATTTCCAAAGGGATATGAAATAAAAATATTTTCGTTTTTGGTTGTTTTGGCAACTATGAAGGTGTTTAAAGATTAATTGTTTCAGTACATGCAATCTCGTTTTTGGGGTTGATAATGCTATAACGTTGTAATTGGCAATGCCATTGATTTTGTAAGCGTTCAATGGAAAATAAATTAAAGCCTGCGGGTGGTTTTTTATCACCAAAAGCTTGTGATGCGGAAGGAACACCAACAATAGGAATTTTTTTAATTGGTCCTTCAATGTAATTCAATGTGGGTAAATGAGTATGTCCGTGAAGAATAAGTTCACAACCGTGATATTTGATAACGTTTAGAAAACGTTTTATATCCCGTAGTTTTTTATGCCAAGACGTTGCATTGGGAAAAGGGGGATGGTGAATCATGACGACACGAAAAAGGTTGCGCTGTGCTGCTTCTTTTAAAAAGAGCGGTAAAGTTTGCGCTTGCATTTTACCAAAATAACCAGAAGCTTGAAAAGGCAGTGTCGCAATGGCTGAAGAAGCTGCTATGATGGCAACATCTTTGCGAATGCGCATATAAGGAAAGACGCTTTTTTGAGGGATGTCACCTGTAATCCAAGGTTTAAAGAGAGTGCATGCTTTTTGGAAAGCGCCGCGGACATAGGCATCGTGATTTCCAAATGTCAAAGAAATATCTTGAGGTTGTCCTAAGTTAAGTAGCCAACGACGTGCTTGTTCAAATTCCTTATCGAGAGCAAGATTTACAAGATCACCAGAGATCACAAGGTGATCAGGTTTTGTTTTGTTCAAGGCATCTATTAAAGTTTCTAGGACGTCTGTTGCCATCTGACTCTTACGTTTTTTTTGCCAATTCAGATAACCGGTAAGACGTTTCCCAGAAAGTTCGAAGAGGGAAGGTTGCGGGAGAGGTGAAAGATGTACATCCGATATATGGGCAAGATAAAACATAAAAGCTCGTAGAGTATTAAAAACGATTTAAAGAATAAACATAAGATAAGTTAGTGCTTAAAGGCAAGAAAGATTGTAAAATAAAAATTAGCTTGCAAAAAAGAACGCCTCAAGCGGAATGTTCCAAATAGAATATCCCCAATAGAATATCCCCAATAGAATATCATTGTGTTGTACATTCACATATTTGTAAAAAAAAATATTTCTCAATGCGTTTGAGCTAATTTCACGACGGTATTCGATGCTATAATAGAAAGCTTCTGTGAAGTATATAGGGCTTACTGTACACTACCATCTCTACGCTTATACAAGGTGCAAATAAAAACCATCATACTATTTTCCCCCAATTTTGTGAAAATCCTTGCTTTAGAAGGATTCATAAGAGGTATTTCATTCTTTTCTTCGATGGTTTCTATCCATACTGCATCTCTTCTAATAATACGCAAGAGAATGTTTTTTATTTTTTTAATATGAGGATATTTGAAATAAGGAGAATTATACTGTATTTTTAGTTATAAATCAATACGTTATCTAATTATAAAAGACAAGTAAATACGTAAAAAGATAAGCTGAATTTTAAAACTATTATACGAAATCTCAAACCTTTTAACGTCCTTCATAATACCACATGCTGCTCAACAGTAAAAGGCAAGCAAGCAATGCAAAAAAACCAGAAAATATCGAAAAATAAAAGGTATTGATTAAACGGGTTTCTGTTGCTTCTTTCAGAACAATTGAATGTTCTGGGGAAGAGGACGGACTTGTTTTTGATTGAATCAGTTTGAATGGAGGAAGATGAATGTTTTCTTTTCCCTCAGGGTGTAAACGTCCGATGTAGCCGCCTGTGTGCTTAATAATGGGGGCTAGTTTTTCTTGTGTTGAAGTCAAGTCCAACAACTCAAGATTATCGAGCATCCCTACAGAAGAAAGTATTGTTAAATCGCCATTTTTAATGGTAAAAATTCCTGTCTCATCAGTGGTCACAGTTGCAGTAAAAAGGCCTTCTTGCTCTTTGGTCAGAGTAATATTTTCTTTTTTTCCAGAGGGAAAGATTATTTCAGCGGGTTCTGGATGGTCTTTTAGAGTTTGGCGGCGAATTGTTAAATGATGATGGCTGCTGGTCGCACTTAATTTTTCTTCTTCAAGTTCTGGTTCTTTCATGAGCCAATGAGCAATTCGTCGATAAAGAGCAGCATAAGGACCGCCGCCTTCGAAACCTCGAGCCCAAAGCCAACTTTCATCAGAAAGCAACATGCCTACACGTCCTTTATCAACATGCGAGAGAAGTAAAAGTGGTTGCTCATCGGCTCCTTTCATGAGGGCGATTCCGTTATTTATGTTTTGAATAGCAATTTGTCTCAACCATTGCCCCCATTGAGAAGCTGGAAGGTTAAGTGTTGCAAGACCTCTTGTGACAGGATGGCGCTCACCTTCTTTGGTTAATGTGGGGCGAAAAGGTTTTTCAATAATAGTTCCATTAGGTAATGCCGGTAAAATGCTTATTAAAGGTGTTTTCGCAAGTGAGTTTTTTTGGGCAAATTCAGGTCCTGTTACCATCAACAATGCCCCCCCCTTTTGTACATATTGGGCGATATAATCATAATAGATTAAGGGGAGAACAGTAGAGTGCTGGTAGCCATCAAGGATGATGAGATCAAAGTTATTAATTTCTTCAACAAAGAGTTTTCTTGTGGGAAAGACCACTAAGGATAATTGGCTTGAGGGCGTATTATCTGCTTTGGTGGGAGGACGCAAAATAGTAAAGTGAACAAGATCAATATTGGAGTCACCTTTCAAAAGGTCTCGCCATGTCCGTTCTCCATTATAAGGAGCACCTGAAATAAGAAGAACGCGTAAATTTTCTCTGATTCCTTCAATAATTGTTATGGCGCGGTTGTTTTCAAAGCTTAGTTCACCTTTGTGTGGATCGGTTATAACTTGGATAATATTTTTTTCAGCATGAGGAAGGGTAATTTCAGTTTGAAAAATCACGCCAGGAGTCACAGAATAATGGCCAATGTCTTGTCCATTGACGCTTAATGTAATATTTGCTTTCTGTGGTATTGTTTTTTTGGTGGGGCCTTTATCTTCTACCAAAATGGAGAGCGTTTGTGGTTTGTTGACAAGGGCAAATCGTGGAGGAGAGATAAACTTAATTTGGCGATCAAATTCCTCTGAGTGCCCTGTAATCAGGGCATTGAGAGGGGCTTCATGATGAAGGTCTGATAGGTCAGGAATGTCATGCACTTGTCCATCGGTGATAAAAATGGTTCCTGCATAACGAGAGAGCGGTACATCAGATACTGCTTGTGTTAAAGCCTCAAACAAATTCGTTGAGGGCGCATACTGATTATCAGCAAGTTTTCCAGCTTCAATAAAGCGTGGTTCAAATTGTGGATAATGCGCCAATGCTTGAGTTAATTGCGCGCGCGCTTCATCACTGTCGTTTGTACGTGTTCCAAATGTTTGGCTTTTGCTGCGGTCAATAACAATTCCCACTGTGCTTTTCAGTGGTTCGCGCTGTTCTTTTATGATCATTGGATTGAGCAAAGCAAGGATGAGGGCGCTTAATGCCATCAGACGAAATAAAGAACCTTGCCGTTGCGTAACAAGACCAACAACGACAAAAAGAATCGATATTCCACTTAAGAACAGAATCCAAATGAGTGGTAAAAAAGGCTGAAAAGTGAAAAATGATATCATTGCCTTCTTTCTCTTTTAAAGCGTTCCAAGAGTGCTGGAACATGAACTTGATCCGCTTTATAGTTTCCTGTAAGAACATAAAGGACAATATTTAAACCTGCACGAAATGCCCATAGACGTTGCATGGGATCATTGGGAACAAGGGGATATTTCCATGTCCCTTTTTCATCGAGTGCCCAAGCACCGGCAAAGTTATTGGCAGTAATGAGAAGAGAACTTACATTATCGCCGCTGGCAAGAGAATTTTTATTTTTTTTGTTTGTTGAGGAGGATTCAATCCATAAAGGTGAACCACGGTAGAGACCTGGAAAATCTGGCATAATATAAAAAGAACGTGCAACAACATGATCTGTTGATGCTGGCTCAATGGATGGAATATTTAACTCTTTTAAGATATCTCGTAATCTTTGCGTTTCTGGAGTGGCATCTCCTTCAAGATTAAGATTGCTCTTTATCTGATCGCGCGTGTCAAATAAAATTGTTCCCCCATGTTTCATAAAGTTATTTATTTTTTCAAGGCTTTTGGGGGTTGGTATAGGACTTTTAACATCAATTGGCCAGTAAATAAGAGGATAAAAAGAGAGTTCATCTTTATCGAGATCAAGTGCTGTAACAGAGCCGAGGGTAAGCATTGTGCGCTCTGCGATAAATTGACTTAACGCTTCTAGACCACTTTTACTCGTTGTATCAATTTCATGATTATTGGTTATAACATAGGCAAGATGTGTTGCGCCGGCAGCTTGTACACTATCATGATGGTTTTCTTTCGTTTGTGCATGAAGAGTTGGATCATATGAAAACAAGGCAATAAGACTTATAAAGGGGAGGAGAAACATATTACGCCGTTTCATGAAAGAAAAAATATCGCCCATCCATAAAATGAGAAAATTGTCAAAGGCGAATAATAAGATGGCTAATCCTAAAAGTGGACCAATAAGATTTTTTTCTTTTGTATCGTAAGATAAAGGGCGTTTATTAAGAGAAGTTGGCAATGATGATTGTTTCATCAAGTGCGACGAATGAGTTAAGAGATTGAGTGCATAAAAATTGTTTTTGACACCATAAAGTCCTGGGGGAGTATGGTAGGAAGGATGGGGTGGATTTTGAGAGTCAAAGATCAAAGGAACAACATCAGAGGGTGGTACTTGTAATTGTCCGTCAACGGCTATAGTTCGCCAAGGGCTTTGTACCACGGTTCTTTTTTCTCTGTGTGTTAGGTTTGTGTTTTCGTTAGAACCTAATGTGATTAATTTTTGCAGCATTTGTGCAAAAAAGCCAGAAAGAGGAAGATTAGACCATGTTGGGTCAGGAGCAACATGAATGAGAATGAGGGTTCCTTTACCACGTTTTGCTGCGGTAATAAGAGGAGTTCCGTCCGAAAGGCTAAGCCACGTTTTTTCAAAAAGATCTGGGGTTGGTTCTGCGAGGATTTGGCGCGAGACAGTAACATCTTTTGGAAAAGGAAGATCAAAGAAAAAGCTATTTTTTGCAAAAGGGGCAAGCTTTTGTGGTTTTGTCCAAGACATAATACTTCCAAGGGAACGTTGACCTGGGCGTAGTGGTATCGGAAGAAGGTTATCGTAATGTTCTGCGCCACTGAGTTTTTCTCCTGCAAAGCGGATGAGTGTTCCCCCTTTATTCACAAAATCAGAAAGTTTTTTTTCTGCTTTTGGGGGTATGTTAACAATGTCACCCATAATCAAAACAGATGGATTTTGTTTAAGCAAATGATCAATATCCGTTGAAAGTTCTCTTCCACCGGCTGTTATAAGCTGTGTATGACCTTGTAAGGCTTTGATAATGTAATAAAATGGAGCAAGTAAAGGCTGTGCCATTTCATTGGTATCTGGTGAGAGAAGAGCAACACGGCTTATCCTGTTATGGCTGTCTACCAAGAAGGTTGCAGCAGCATGGTTTTGATTGTTTATTTTTATCCAAGCGATATCATTGCGTAGTTCAAGTGGTACATTAAAAGGAACAAGTGCTGTTGTTTCTCCTTCAGAGAAATTGTTCGTAAATTGACCGAGAAGTTGATTATTTGAATCGTAGAGGCTGAGTATAGCGGGAGTGTTGCTGTGTGTTGTTGAGCGGATAATACGCGCGCCCATGTTTCCATTGTTATTTTCTATGGATGTTATGCCGGTTAAATCGGAAATATCAGTCAAATACCACAAGAAGTTTCTAGGTTTTAATTCTTCAAGATGAGCAAAAGCTTGCTCATCTTCATTTGTTCGTAATCCATCACTCAAATAAGCAATATCAAGAGGTTTTCCTTTGGTTATTTCGCTGAGTTTTTTGAAGGCATGCACACGGTTGACAGGCCAAGGACGCGGTTGCAAATGCATTAAATGCTGTTTTATAATCTTGGCTGGTTGGGGCTCTATATTGGAGATATCATTTTCAGCCGTTGCAACAAGATAAATATTTTTTTGCTGTTTTTCTGCCTGTGCAAGAAGCATTTCAGTGATAGAGATGCGCTTTTTCCATTCTTTTACAGAAGCCCAACCATTATCAATAATGAGTGCAAGGGGTTGAGATCCAGAAAAGCTGATTGGTTTTTGATTCCAAGTGGGGCGTGCTAGAGCTATGATAACGAGTGCCGCTATGGTTAAACGCAACAAGAGCAACCACCAAGGTGTATGTTTTGCTGTTTCTTGTTGATGAGTTGGTTTGGGTAAGAAGCGAAAAGGGGGAAAAAGCTCTTTGCGCGGAGATGGAGGAGTTATCCGCAACAGCCACCAAATGACCGGTAGGAACAAAAGCCCTAGTAACAGAAAGGGAGCAGCAAAACTCAAAGTGCCCTCCTTTTTTGCAATGGAGAGTCGCTCATTGTATTTGCAAGATGAAAAATGGTCTCTGTTAAAGGTTGATCCGTTGTACTAACGTGATAAGACCATCCTTGGCGTGCGCAAAAATTTACCAATTCTTGTCGCCTTGCGTGATATAGTTTACAATAGCTCTTACGAAGATCTTCTGCTTTAGTGGAAACATGTTTCTCTTTCGTTTCAGGATCCAAAAATTCTGTGTGACCTGTGTAGGGAAAGCTTTCTTCTGCGGGATCAGAAATTTCAATTAAATGAGCTGTCACCTGTTTTGTAGTTAAAACGGTTAAATGTTGGATGATTTTTTCAGGATAGTCGAGAAAATCACTCATTATAACGACATGTGAAAAGCGTGTAATCGTTGAAAAATCCGGAAATGAATTTTCATCTGAATGATTTTCTAAAGCAAAGGCTATTCGTTCTACGACATTGGATGTCATTGTGGGGGACATTAAGTTGGGAATAGCAATATGTTCGCCACTGCGTGCAAGAAGGGATGCCAAGGTAAGGGTAAGAATAATGGCATGATTACCTTTAGAGATTTTAGAAAAGCGCGAACAGTAATGCATTGATGCGCTCTGATCAGGACAAAGCCAAACGGTTTGTGTCATTTGCCATTCGTTTTCGCGCAGATACGTATTTTCATCACGCGCTGAGCGACGCCAATCAATGCGGGTAATGGATTCTCCTTCCATATAGGGACGAAATTGCCAAAAGTTTTCCCCATTACCGCTTTTACGCTGTCTGTGCCATCCGGTTATCAGTGTATTAGCGATATGACGCGCTTGCAAAAGGAAATATGGCATTTTGCCAGTATCCTTATGCAGTTCATTTGCCAGCGACAATGGAGGCTTTTGTAAAACTTTTTTGCCAAGTGCCATTCAAAGAGCATCTTTCACAAGGTTATTGATAATATCTTTTACGGTTATATCTTCAGCACGGGCAGAAAAATTAAGAGCCATGCGGTGTTGTAATACGGGATAGGCTAATGCTTCAACATCATCAAGTGAAGGGGCTAAGCGTCCATAATAAAGAGCACGGGCGCGAACACAAAGTGAAAGGGCTTGTGATGCCCGTGGACCAGGTCCCCAAGAAACATAAGTATTAGCAAGGCTATTGTCTTTATGAGGGCGAGATGAGCGGACAATTTTTAAAATAGCTTCAATCACATTTTCTGAAAGAGGCATTTTGCGAACGATATTTTGAATTTTTTGCAATTTTTTGCCGGATAAAATTGGTTTTGCATTTGTTTTTTTTTCTTTTGTTGTTTCTAAAATAATCCGTCGCTCTGTTGTGAGGTCAGGATAGTCAATATCGATTTGCATCAAAAAGCGATCCAGTTGTGCTTCAGGAAGTGGATATGTCCCTTCTTGTTCGAGAGGATTTTGCGTTGCAAGAACATGAAAAGGTTGTGGCAAATCATAACGGGTACCTGCAACAGTAACATGATATTCTTGCATAGCTTGTAAAAGGGCTGACTGTGTCCGTGGGGAAGCACGATTGATTTCATCGGCCATGAGAAGTTGCGTAAAAATAGGACCTTGAATGTATCGAAAAGAACGTTTACCGTCTTTATCGGAATCCATAATTTCAGAACCAATAATATCCGATGGCATTAAGTCAGGAGTGAATTGGATGCGTTTTTCATCAAGCCCTAAGACTGTTCCCAATGTTTCAACAAGACGTGTTTTTGCAAGTCCTGGAGCACCGACAAGAAGGGCGTGACCACCAGCAAAAATAGCGATTAAAGCATATTCGATTACCTGATTTTGCCCAAAAATAACTTTGTCAATTTCTTGTTGTAAAATATCCAATTCTTTGTGTGCCGTATCAATATCATCAATAATGACTTGAGCCTCATGATTGATATTGACCTTTTTTATAGAATTGGATGATGGATCATGTTGACTCATATTTCTTCCTTAAGGCGTTTGTCGCAAAAATGGTAATTTTCTCTGCATGATAATGGATATCTTATTGTTTGTAACAGAAAATGAGAAGAAATGAAGTATCATATGCCGTTTTTTTTCATATTCGTATAGAAGAGAAAAGTTTCTTTGGAAGAATAGACGTGCTTTATAAGGGATGTCTTAAAAATTTTGTTTTATGAAGAGAGTTCTTTAAAGCAGTGAAGACAACTTTTTTGAAAGGTTAAAGGGTGAATATAAGACAGAACTTCAAACAGGTTGCGTGGTTACAACAAAGTGATATTCAAACACTTCTTCGTGTTTTGTCTGAGGAGGGGGAAGAGGCGCGTATTGTAGGGGGAGCAGTGCGCAATCAACTGCTAGGGCAGCCTATTAGTGATATTGATATTGCAACAACCTGTTTGCCGCAACAGGTTATTGCACGTGTAGAAGAAGCAGGATTTAAAGCTATTCCTACAGGGATTGCTTTTGGTACAATAACAGTAATTGCTCATTCATGTTCTTATGAGGTTACAACGCTTCGCTGCGATATTGAAACAGATGGTCGTCATGCAAAAGTGGCATTTGGTCGTGATTGGAAAAAAGATGCTGAACGGCGGGATTTTACAATAAATGCACTTTATTGTGATGCTGCTGGAAACCTTTATGATGATGTGGGAGGTTTGAGTGATATTGCTAGCCGAACAGTTCGTTTTATTGGGGTTGCAGAAGATCGTATTTGCGAAGATTATTTGCGTATTTTACGGTTTTTTCGCTTTTTTGCGTGGTATGGAGCAGGGCGACCTGATGTGCAAGGATTGAAGGCATGTGTTCGTTTAAAACACGGTTTAAAAAAACTTTCTTCTGAACGTATTTGGGCAGAAATGAAAAAGCTTCTTGCGGCGTTTGATCCAACGCGTGCTCTTTTATGGATGCGACAAAGCAGAATTTTGGCACTCATTTTTCCTGAAACAGAACGATGGGGCATTGATGCAATTCACGCATTGGTGAAGACAGAACAGACTCTTGGTTGGAAAGTTGATCCATTATTACGGCTAGAAAGCCTTCTTCCTCCTGACCCCATACGTCTTCATGAAATGGCACAGCGCTTGCATTTTTCCCATAAAGAAAGAACGCGATTAAAAGAATGGGCAGAGTTAGAAATAATAAACCAAAACTGTTCTGATCATTTTGTGCAAAAACTGATTTATTTTCATGGACGACAGCCAGTTTTAGATCAATTATCGTTGTCTGTCGCTGCATCACATCTTAATCATCTGGAAAAAAGTGATGCTTTGCAAAAAGCAGAGGGTTATGTCAAGCTTCATCAGCTTGCCAAAAAATGGCAGATTCCAACTTTTCCCATTAATGGTAACGATTTAATAAAGAAAGGTTTTGCTAAAGGTGTACTTTTAGGAAAAAAGCTTAAAGAGTTAGAAATGATATGGGTTGAAAGCGGATTTTTAATGGATCGTCATGCACTATTAGAAAAAATTGATTTATAATATATCTGTTTACAAACCCACTGTTGTTTATATTTTTTAAGTCAACATATTAATTTATAATAGTAATTTTTCATGTGAAATAAGAGCTCCAAATATTGTAAGGTTATTTCAAACCTGTTCATATTAGATCAATCAAAATTATTTGCCTTAGATGTCACAAGTGAGGAAAAATGATTACAGAGAGGAAAAATGTCTCTTATGAACCATCTCAAAGATAAGGATTCTCGAAAATGAGAACGAATAAAGAGAATAGTGATAGCGGTTTGCACTTTGTATGAGCATGAAGAGGGGGATGTCTAATGAATTTTTACTAGGAGGAGTATTTAATCATTTATAGGTGGTGATATGAAATGGATATGATGGGCACTAAGAAATGCTTATTTTATCAGCACTTAATTGTTGGAAAATGATAGGCATTATACGCTCTAACTGTTTTTTATATATTGTATATTGTTTTTCGTAATAATTTATGTTTTTTTACAGGAACTCTGTAAGTTATTCCAAAAGTATTATTGAAACTTATGCGCTTTTAATTACTTATTTATACGCTATAAAAAATATTTTTTAATTATTTAAAACCATATTTTATGTATTTTTATCGTTCTATTAAAAATTTTAGTGGAATTGCTGTGTTTTATAGATTACAGGTTCTTTCATGATAACCAATTTGGCGTAATGCTTCTCCTGTTGTTATGGCTACGCTCATGGCGAGATTTAGAGAGCGTGCCTGTGGTTGCATGGGAATTTTCAATGTGTAATCGGCCGCTTCATGAACATAATCGGGAACGCCAGCTGTTTCACGACCAAAAAGTAAAACATCATTTCTTTGATAGCATATCTGCGTATAGCATGTTTTTGCTTTTGTACTTAAAAGCAACAGGCGGCGGTTTAAGTGTTTCATGGAGCTTATAAAATGTTGCCAATCAATGTGTCGTTCTAAGGAAGCATATTCGAGATAATCCAATCCTGCGCGTTTGAGATTACGATCCGACAGATTAAAGCCTGCAGGTTCAATAATGTGCACATGTAAACCAAAGCAAGCGCTAAGACGTAAAATCGTTCCAGTATTACCAGCAATATCAGGTTGGAAAAGAGCTATATGAAGTGTCATGTTCTCTGTAATATGATTTTTCTTTCGACTTTGTAAAGAAGCACCACAATTTATTCGAAAAATATGCTTTGAGAAATACATGTTTTTACGGTTAATTTTTATTCCCTTTAAATTTCAGGGAAAAAGTTATGTATACAGGTCTGTTTGGGATAAGAGAGAAGCTCCTTATTAGAGACTTCCTTTTATTGAGCGATCCATGAAATGGATTGGCTCATTATGTTGAAAAGTGGGGTATTTAATGCGGTTAGATCATCCATTTTAATTAAAATCAACAAAATATGCTTTTTATGCAAAAACAGAAGCGAAAAAAATACTCATGCAACCAGTTGGAATTGAGGAAGGGAGAGATGCTGTAAATGTGTTAAAGAAATAACCGATAAGCTCAACTTATTTACTGAGATATGGTCATAACAAGACAATATTTCTTTCTTTAGAAGTGTTTATTTACATGCTATCTCTGATTTTCACGGGTGGGGGAGTAATTTTGATTGATTAATATGAATAGGTTTGAAATGAAAGAAACTTACGGTGTTTCAGAATTTCATTCACTCTGTAAAACGATGAATTATCATTATAAAACAGTTTTTGTATAAACCATACAAATGGCAGGAGTTTTTTACGGGGATGTTTTCATGGTTGAGGTAACTGAATGATCAAGCATTGTACAATGGGAGAGGGTATGGTAAAAGAATGTTTTAGCAAAGTGTCTCTTTAAGTTAAGTCCATGGGTGAGCAAACGAGGCGGGATTTTCTGTTTTTGGTAACAGCTGTTGCAGGAGCAGTTGGAATGGGAGCGGTTGCGTGGCCTTTTATCCGTCAGTTGCGTCCAGATGAAGCTGTTTTGGCATCTTCCTCTGTTGAGGTTGATCTTTCTGGTATTGAAGAGGGGATGTCGGTAACGGTAAAGTGGCGAGGACAGCCTGTTGTTATTCGAAATCGTACGGCAAAAGAAATTGCTGATGCGCGCGCTACTGAATTGAGACTTCTAAAAGATCGTCAAGCGCGCAATCCTAATCTTGAAGGTGAAAAAGAAGCAACAGATTTTGCGCGTTCAGCAGGTAAAGGACGTGAAAATTGGCTGATTGTTATTAATCTTTGTACGCATCTAGGCTGTGTAACACTTGGGCAATCGGGTAAATTTGGAGGATGGTTGTGTCCCTGTCATGGGTCTGTTTATGATACCGCTGGAAGAGTGCGGTCAGGCCCAGCTAACTATAATTTGGTTATTCCACCTTACCAATTTCTTTCTGACACTTTGCTCAAAATAGGATAAGGTTATGACAAGGTTTCCTCCTTATTGTCCTAAAAATGCTCTTGCTCGTTGGTTTGATAAGCGTTTTCCTCTTCCTCGTTTTTTTTATAATACATTTGTGACTTTTCCTGTTCCACGTAATCTTAATTACTTTTACACATTTGGCGGTATTTTGACCATTATGCTTTTATCACAGCTCTTGACTGGTATTGTCTTGGCTATGCATTATGTTCCAGATATTCATTTGGCTTTTGAAACTAGTGAACGATTTCGGCGTGAAGGGCAGTTTGGTTGGCTTTTTCGTCCATGGCATTGTGTAGGCTCTTCGTTTTTTTTTATTGCTGTTTATATCCATTTGGCACGTGGACTTTATTATGGTTCTTATAAAAACATGCGAGAAATGGTATGGGTTACAGGTATTTTTATTTATATCATCATGATGGCAATAGCATTTTTTGGTTATGTGCTTGTTTGGGGGATGATGTCTATTTCAGCGGCTTCAGTGATTGCAGGGCTTTTTAAAACGATACCTTTGGTGGGGATATGGTTGCATGAGACACTTCTGGGTGGTTATGTCGTAGGACAACCAACGTTGAATCGTTTTTATGTTTTCCATTATGTTTTATCATTTGTTTTGCTTCTTTTTGTGGGGCTGCATATTTGGGCAATCCATTGTGTTGGGCAAGGTAATCCAACGGGTCTTGCTATACAATCAGATAAGGAAACAGTTCCATTTTCGCCTTATGCGCTTATCAAAGATATTTTTGCTATTACTGTTTTTCTGATCTTCTTTGCCTGGTTTTTGTTTTATATGCCCGATTATATGGGGCAGGCTGAAAATTATAGTGTGGCAGATCCTTTAAAGGTACCTCTTCGTGTGGTTCCAGAATGGTATTTTTTGCCTTTTTATGCGATGCTTCGTGCTATAACTTTTGATATTGGTATTTTCTCTTCAAACTTTGTTGGTTTTGTTTTATTCGTCAGTTCGATTTGCATTTTAATTTTTGTGCCATGGTTAGACCGTTCTAAAATATGTTCAGCAAGATATCGACCTGTTTATAAAATTTTCTTTTGGGCGTTGGTTATTGATGTCGTTTTTCTTGGTTGGTTGGGGTCAAGAGAAATAAGTGATAAAATTCTTTTATGGACACAATTGGCTACTGTTTATTATTTTATATTTTTTTTGGTTATTTTGCCGATTTTGCCAGCGTTTGAAAAAAATTGTTCTCTTCCTTCTTCAATTATGCAAGATTTAAAACAGAAAAAGAGACTATGGTAAATGTTTTTGTCGGACTGATTTTTATTGTTGCTATGAGCTTTTCTGCTCAGAGTTTAGCGAGTGATGACTCTGATCAGGAAGAGGGATTTATTTCTTTTCCTTTACAAGTTCCTAAAAAACAAGAATGGAGTTTTTCAGGTCCATTTGGGCTTTATGATAAGGCGCAATTGAGGCGCGGATTAAAGGTTTATAAACAAGTTTGTTCCAGCTGCCATGGTCTAAAATATGTGGCTTTTCGCAATTTAAAAGCTCTAGGGTATGATCAAGAACAGATTAAAGCTTTGGCGGGGCAATATGAAGTGCGCGATGGCCCTAATCGAGAAGGAAAATTTTTTAAACGTGCTGGGGTTGCAACGGATTATTTTCCTTCTCCCTTTTCACATGAAGAAGAAGAAAGATTTATTTTGAATAGTGCTTATCCTCCAGATTTGTCATTGATGGCACGTGCACGTGGGGTATCTTTGCCGTTTCCTGCTTTAATTACTGATGTATTAACTCATTATGATACAGCTGGTCCAGATTATATTACAGCTCTTTTAACAGGATATCAGAAGGCACCGAAGGAGATAAAAATTGCGAATGGTTATTGGTATAATCCTTATTTTATTGCCGGTAATTCTTTAACGATGGCTCCTCCTTTGAGTGATGGTATGGTTGCTTATGAAGATGGAACTCCAGAAATCATTGAACATTATGCGCGCGATGTTTCTGCTTTTTTGATGTGGGCTGCCGATCCTCATATGGAAATTCGTAAAAAAACCGGTTTTCGTGTTATTTTATTTTTAATCATTTTTGCAGGGCTTGTTTATATTTTAAAAAATCGTATTTGGTGTGGTTTAGAAAAAGAGTTAGAGAAAGAAATAAAAGACGAAATAAAGAGAAAAGGGTAAAGCGACAAGACTCGAAAGAGTATAGAGTATAAAGAGCATAAGGAACAAATCTTTTTATGATGCATTGAGGTTTTATAAAGTAAAAGCAAAGTAAAAATGGAGATGTTAAAATGAAAAAAATTGCATGTACTACTCTTATGTCAATTTTGATGGTTTCTAGTACTTATGCTCAGTCTTTTGAAGTGCCTTCAAAACCTGAAATGATCTCTTCGACGGGTATTGTACAGGTGGGGATAGATAAGTCTGTGCGTTATGTGACACCTTTAGCAACGGATTTTGTAGCTTCCAGTCTTATAGGCGCCAATGTATATAATATAGAAGATGAAAATATTGGTGAAGTAAAAGATATTATTTTACGTGAAAATAATATTGCAGGATTTGTTATTGCTGTTGGTGGTTTTCTTGGCATAGGCGAGAGTTATGTGGTCGTTTCTCCAGAAACAATCCAGATGACAAATGATTATGGTAAATGGAAACTCATTACAAATGCGACAAAAGATTCTTTAAAGGACGCTCCAACATTTAAATACGAAGGGCGTTGGACACGCTAATTTTATATTTTCATTCTTTAATGGATAAAACTGTTGCTATCATAATCATATGCTAGCAACAGTCTTTTTGTTCTAAAAACTCTTGAGAGCTTTTGCGACAAGATTCCAGGGAGCTATTACCAAAGTTTTCAAGATAAACTATTAAGGCAGAGTGAAGATTTAAGTATTATGTTTAAATAACATGATATCGCCATCTTGCACAATGTATTCTTTTCCTTCATCGCGGGCTTTTCCTGCTTCTTTTGCACCGCTTTCTCCACCCAGAGCAATATAGTCATTGTAGCTGATGGTTTGGGCACGAATGAAACCGCGCTCAAAATCTGAGTGAATAACGCCAGCTGCTTGGGGAGCTTTTGTACCACGCGTAATTGTCCATGCTCGTGTTTCCTTAGGCCCACAGGTGAAGTAAGTAATGAGATCAAGTAAATGGTAACCAGCGCGAATGAGGCGATTGAGACTCGGTTCAAAGAGTCCTAAAGCATTGAGATATTCTGATGCTTCAGCATCACTCAGTTGTGTGATTTCCGCTTCGATAGAAGCAGAAATGATAATGCTTTGCGCATTTTGCTCTGTTGCCATTTTTTCAACTGTTTGGGTAAAGCTATTTCCATGAGCGGCGTCATTTTCGCTTACATTACAAACATAAAGTACAGGCTTGGAGGTTAAAAGATTCAAGCTTTTAAGAATGTGGTGTTCATCGGAAGAGATATCTTTGAGCAATAACCGGACAGGGTTTCCCTGTTGCAGTATGTTTAATGCTTTTTCCATAATAGGCAAAATTGTGAGAGCTTCTTTGTCTTTTCCGGTTGCTCGTTTACGAATTTGTATGATTCGTCTCTCAAGACTTTCAAGATCCGCAAGCATGAGTTCGGTTTCAACCGTTGTTGCATCACTAACAGGATCAATACGTCCCTCTACATGGGTAATATCTTCATTTTGAAAACAGCGTAAAACGTGGACAATGGCATCGACTTCGCGAATATTGGCTAAAAATTTGTTTCCTAAACCTTCGCCTTTTGAAGCTCCTCGCACAAGCCCCGCAATATCGACGAAGTTAATGCGTGTAGGAATCATTTCTTTTGAACCAGCGATTGATGCAATTTTTTCCATTCGTAAATCTGGAACAGCAACTTCACCGGTATTGGGTTCAATGGTACAGAAAGGATAATTGGCAGCCTGTGCAGTGGCTGTTTTTGTTAATGCATTAAAAAGAGTTGATTTCCCAACATTAGGTAATCCGACAATACCGCATTTAAAGCCCATGAGAGTCTTTCTTTTCGTTTGATTTTATAGTCAAGATAAAGCTTCTTTTTTATAGCATATTTTCATAAGAGTTATAGTCCTTGCCTTGCGATAAGTGAGAAAAAAGTATAAAGTAGCAGGTATCTGCTTTTTTTACCTTAGTTCTTCTTATCTTAATTCTCTCCTTAGTTTCAAGGATAAGAAAACTTCGAATTAATGTTAATATTGTGCTAAGTTTTTCATGGTATGCAAATCTGCATAAATAATTAATCGGAGAAAATAGAAGAGTGTTATCTCGTTGTGCCTTTTTAATTGCAGCACTTTTGGCTTTGGCTGGATGTGCTACACATCAGTCAGATATGTCATCGGTTTCTTTTCAACAAGTTCGATACATTCCACCAGAAATACAGGCTTTGTATGGTCCTGTAACGAATGAGACTTATTCGTTACCTGCTGTTGATCTTGCGACAATTGATCCAAAATATTGGCGACAAGAAGTGATTTATTATACATCTTATCCAGCTGGAACATTGGTTGTAGATACGCAAGAGTGTTTTCTTTACCTTATTGGTGAAAATGGAAAAGCTTTGCGTTATGGGATTGGGGTCGGTAAGGAAGGTTTAGCATTTGAAGGTGAGGGGGTTATACAGCGCAAGCGTCGGTGGCCAAATTGGGCTCCTACTGCAGCTATGATGGCTCGAGAACCAGAACGTTATGGACATCTTGGGAAAGGAATGCCACCAGGACCCGATAATCCATTAGGTGCGCGGGCACTTTATTTGTTCAAAAATGGGAAAGATACACTTTTCCGTATTCATGGTTCACACGAATCGTGGTCAATTGGGCGTGCTATTTCAAGTGGGTGCATTCGTTTGCTTAATCAAGATATTATCGATCTTTATGATCGTGTTCCCGTTGGTTCGCGTGTTGTGGTATTGCAAAACAATAGGAGTATTCCTACAGTTTATAGTCAACAATCAAATGGCTATGATCCGCTACAGTCGACCATTCAGCCAAATGAATTTTTTTAATTTTGGGGAGAAGATTGGAGAGAGCTGTTTAAGTGTTTTGGTTTTCTGTTCAATCTTCTCTTTTTCTTAAAAGAGAAAATAAGCCTTTCTTTTTCAAAAGTGCATACAAGCTTGTATTCTGATTCTATTTTTTAGCTTCTCACGTTGCCAACAGATTTTTCCTTTGAGAAAGTTTATAAGAGGATTTTTTTTAAGAGTTCTTATCCATATTCTTCACGCGACTGGGACACTCAAGCCAATGGTTTTGATTGTTTTTTATCGTTTGTGAAACTTCATTCATAAAGAGGGATTTCTCATCTTTTATAAGGAGAGCAATATTTTTTGCAATTGCCTCTAAGAGAGGGGATAACCATTCTTGATCAGATTTGGTGAAATTTCCCAGAACATGCTGATGAACAAGTTCTTTGCTTCCAGGATGACCAATTCCTATGCGTATACGACAATAGTCAGTACCACAATGGGCATCAATAGACTTAATGCCATTATGCCCATTATTTCCTCCACCAATTTTTATACGAACTTTTCCCGGTGACAGGTCTAACTCATCATAAATGATGATCAAATTCTTCAAATCTAATTTATAAAATCGCAAAGCTTCGCCAATAGCTTGACCAGAAAGATTCATGAAAGTTTGTGGTTTTATAAGAAAAATTTTCTCATTACTTATGAAACCATTGGAGATTTCTGCTTGAAACTTCTTTGACCATGGAGAAAAAGAGAAGGACTGATAAATGGCATCAACAGCCATAAAACCGATATTATGGCGGTTATTTTGATATTGTAAACCAGGATTGCCAAGACCAGCAATAAGCCACATGTGTATCTTCAGTCAAAGTATGAGTAAGGGTAATGCCTCATAAATTAAGGCGGAAAAAATTCCCGCCTTTTGAGTTTTATGAAGTTTCCGTGTTTTCTTCATCATTTTCTTGCTCAGAAGTTTCATCGCTGACATCCATGCCAGCAGGAGTTGCAATAGTTGCAATGGTAAAGTCTCGATCTTGGATGATGGGAGTCACATCTTTTGGCAGTTGCACTGCTGAAATGTGAATAGAATCACCAATAGAGTAGCTGGAGAGATCAATTTCAATAGCTTCAGGAATAGCACTTGCTGGAGCTGTACATTCAATTTCGTGCCGAACAATATTGAGGACACCACCCTTTTTAAGTCCAGGTGCCGTATCTTCATTGAGGAAGTGGACAGGAATATTCACTTCTACAACAGATTTTGCTGAAATGCGTAAAAAGTCTACATGGAGGGGAAAGTCACGCACGGGATCTAATTGATAATCTTTTGGCAAAACCATAATTTTTTGCTTGTCAAGAATAATCGTTGCAATGGTGGTACGAAAGCCACCGGCATGAATTTTGTAGAAAATTTCTTTATAGGGAACTGTTATTGCCAAGGGTGGTTGTTTTTCACCATAAATGACAGCAGGAATAAGACCGTTGCGGCGAAGTTCACGGGAGGACCCCTTACCAACCCGCTCGCGTTTTTCGGCCTTAAGAGTGTAGCTTTTACTCATAATTTAAGTCCTTTTTACATGATTGGAGATCCTTCAAAAACAGTAATAGTTTTTGCATGGATATGAAGATATGCGCTAACCAACAGCGATCACTCCATTCTACGTTGCCTCCAAGGGTGTCTACGCAGAAGTTTGTTCTATAGTTCAAACTATTCATAGATGCAAGAGTTGTGGGAAAAATCGATGATTTCTACCGTTAAAAAGGAGGAAATGTTACAAATTGCGGTGTGGATGGAGAATCAACCAATATGTGCTGGCACTGATATGTTCAAAATCAAACACTGGAGATGTTATGAAGGTTGAGATTGCCTTGGGTGAGATGTCAGAGAATCGTGCTTTGCATAAATCGATGCCAGCACTTCTTGACTTAGAAGAATTATTGGCGACACGTCTTCTTGTACAAGGTAATTCCGGTTCAGGGAAATCACATCTTTTACGCCGTCTTTTGGAGCAAAGTGCTAAGTGGGTGCAGCATTGTGTAATTGATCCAGAAGGCGATTTTGTAACTTTGGCAGATAAATTTGGTCATGTTATTGTAGAGGCTCAACGTAGTGAATTAGAGTTGACTCGTATTGCCCATCGCATTCGACAACATCGAGTTTCAGTGGTATTTAATCTTGAAGGCTTGGATACTGAACAACAGATGCGTGCTGTAGGGGCTTTCCTTGGGGCACTTTTTGATGTGGAACGTGATTATTGGTATCCTATGCTTGTCGTTGTCGATGAAGCGCAATTGTTTGCTCCAACTGCAGCAGGAGAAGTTTCTGATGAAGCGCGTAAAATTTCTTTGAGCGCTATGACCAATCTTATGTGTCGAGGACGTAAACGTGGTCTTGCTGGTGTTATTGCGACACAACGTTTGGCTAAGCTTGCCAAAAATGTTGCTGCTGAAGCTTCAAACTTTTTAATAGGGCGGACTTTTTTAGATATTGATATGGTGCGCGCTGCTGATCTTTTGGGAATGGAGCGTCGCCAAGCGGAAATGTTTAGAGATCTTGAACGGGGAAATTTTATAGCTTTAGGCCCTGCTTTATCACGACGTCCCTTACCAATCATTATCGGTTCTGTTGAAACTTTGGCACGCTCTTCTAGTCCTAAATTAATGCCACTTCCAACAGAGCGGGATGATGTGCAAGAGCTCGTTTTTACTGCTTCACCAGAGGAAATTTTAACGCCATTTAAACAAACACGAGAGCCGATGAGGGAAAAATCAATGCACGAGATGTTAGAGGAGGTAGTGCATAAAAAACAAGAGCTGTTGGAAGAAAACCTGAGTTTATTTCCTGAACTTTCTGATGTTGAGCGTGACGGCCAAGCAGAACATATTATTCGGGAAATTCTTGAGGATTCTGAGGCTTTTTATCGTTCAACAGCGGTGCTTTATCAAGATTTTTCAGTTCGTTGCCGTATCCATGGTATGTCAAAGGTTCCTTTTAATCTTTCACAATTTCGGCGTAAATTGGCTATTGCTCAGGCTTTTGTTGATGAACAAACGGCTGTCAGTGAACATTGGAAACATATTTTGCAGATATCAGAAAGTTTGGAAGAAGATGTTCAAGGAGTCTTCTTGAATGTGGCACAGGCCGCATTAGGGGGAAAGCCATGTCCATCTGATGCATTTTTAGCACGTCTTTATGGAACTCATTCTTTAAGCCGTGCACGCCGACTTTTAACCTACTTTGAAGAGCGTGGACTTATTGTTATTCACACGCATTTTAGTGGTCAACGTATTGTTGCATTTCCTGATCTTGGTGTTGAAACAGCACCGGGAGACCCCAAGGAACCACTTTAACCAAATAAGCTGGAAACCGATTGTTCTGCTGCTGTCCTTGCAATTGCTTCTCCAATAAGGTCGGCAATGGGCAAAACACGAATATTATGGGTTTTCTCAATAGCTTGTGTTGGCATAATTGAATCTGTAATAACCAATTCTTTCATCTCTGAATTGGCAATTCGTTCGATTGCATTACCAGAAAGAACACCGTGCGTGATATAAGCCGTGACACTATTGGCACCATGTTTAAGCAGAGCACTTGCTGCATTGCATAAAGTTCCACCTGAATCAACAATATCATCAAGCAAAAGGCAATCTTTTCCCGATACATCTCCAATGATATTCATAACTTCTGATTCACCGGGGCTTTCGCGACGTTTATCCACAATAGCGAGCAAACTGTTCAAGCGCTTGGCGAGCGCGCGCGCGCGAACCACACCACCCACATCAGGTGAAACAACGATAACATTTTCAAGAGAATAATGCACTTTGACATCGCGAGAAATGACAGGAACAGCATAGAGATTATCTGTAGGGATATCAAAAAAACCTTGAATTTGTCCTGCATGAAGGTCCAATGTTAAAACACGATGGGCCCCTGCTTCCGTAATTAGGTTGGCAACAAGTTTTGCAGAAATAGGAGTCCGTGGTCCTGGTTTTCTATCTTGGCGGGCATAGCCAAAATAGGGGATAACAGCTGTAATACGACGTGCAGAAGAACGACGAAGGGCATCAATCATGATGAGCAATTCCATCAAATGATCATTTGCGGGATAGGATGTAGATTGCAAAACAAAAACATCTTGGCCACGTACATTTTCATGCAGTTCTACGAAAATTTCTTGATCAGCAAAGCGCTTTACAGTTGCTTTGCCTAAGGGGATGTTCAAATAATTTGCAACATCTTCAGCTAGGCGTGGATTAGAATTTCCGCAGAAAAGTTTCATAGTAGAACCTCTGAATCATCATGGTGAGAATGCGACACGGTTTTTAATTTCTTTTTATTAAATTGCAAGAGAACAATTACAAAAGCCTTACAATTTTATCGATTATTATTAAAGAGCTATGCAGTATGTTTTCTCTTTTTCCAAAAGTTTGTTACTTTTAGAGCAAAGTTTTTTCTCCATGCGGCAAAGAAATACATATTGATTAATCTTTTTGGTTATTACTTTATAAAAATGCTTTCAATATGGGGAATGTTTCATATTTAAGATGAATGAAGGGGAGTAATAAAAAGAAGTATCATCTTGCCTTCAATTATTATAACCAAACATTGAAAATGATCACAGCGAAGGCTATCATATTTTATGTGCTGGTAGATAATTTTGTGAAAAAAGCAAAGTCCAATGGGATTTATTTTTACATTTGGGTAAAAAGTTTAGTTTTGCAGTTTTGGTATTGTTCTCAAGTATAAAAGGGGCTCATCTTTTGTTTTTCAGCATAATAGCAGAAATTTGCCGTCCGTAATCGGGTTCGTTGCGGTGTATTGCACGGCGATAGGAGAAAAAACGCTGTTCATCTTGATAGGTACAAAGCTCCACACAAGAAGCATTAACGCCTGCTTCTTTGAGTTGGTTTATAATAAATGCCCATAGATTAAAATAAAAGCGATTTATTTTGTCTGTTTTTAAAAAATATTTTTGGTATTTGCTGTGGTAATCAATAAATTGGTCGTAAAATTCATTTGTTACTTCGTAGTGATAAGGGCCAATACAAGGTCCAAGGACTGCTGTTATTGATTGTCTTTTGGCTCCTTGTGTTTCCATAACAGCAATTGTTTTCTCGATAATTCCATTTAAGCTTCCACGCCAGCCAGCATGAGTTGCAGCGATGACTCCAGCTTGTGGATCAGCAAACAGAATGGGTCCGCAATCTGCTGTAAGAACCCCAATAACGAGTTCTGGGGTGGTCGTAACCAGAGCATCAGCTTGAGGAGGTGCACCGATAGTTGCTTGATGAGCTACGACAACGTTACAGGAGTGTATTTGATTGACTGTGACTAAATTTTGCGCCTCAATAGAAAAATAATTGGCGATCAAAAGACGATTCTGTACAATATATTCAAGCTGATCATTTGAACCTTTCCCAACATTAAGACTATGATAAAGATTTTTTGAAACACCACCTTGACGTGTAAAAAATCCATGTTTTATCCCATGGGTGTGTAAAGTAGAAAGATTTTTTGCAAGAATGGGATGAGGGATAGATTTCATAAAAGTTCCTTATGGAGATTATTTGAAATGAGGATGGAGATGTTCATATTTGTCAATGAATATTTCAGATACTGATGTGCTTATTGACAAAAGCGCCGATCATCAAAATTGAGGAGGTATGGAGATGTTTTTATCACTGAAATGTAAAACTTTAAATAATTTTCCCATCTGATCTGGACCAGCGAGCCGTTCGATGTCTTGGCGGATTTTGTCTTGCAAAGGAGCACTTTTGCCAACTCCAAGCTGGTTTGCGCGCTCCAGTAGCCCCATTTTAAAAAGAAATTCTCCTTGCTCTAAGATTTCAGCAAAACAGCCCTGTTCAAGAGCTATGTTTTTTAAAAAAGAAAAATCAACATGGGATGTTAAATCATGTTCACCAGGGGCATCAAAAACATCACGAAATTTATGTTTTGAGAGTGCTTGCAAGGTATCGCCAAAGGCAAGCTCACAAGCACCATAGTCGATAAGTAAAGCAGAACCTGTCACTTGCACTAAATGGTGGCTGATTTGTTGCATGAATTGATGCCGTAAAGGGGCATGTTCAAAAATTGTTCCGTCAGGCACTTTAGAACAATAGGTTTGTAGACAAGAAGAGGGAAGTTTATGCGGGGCAGCAATAAGGATGAAATCTCCATTTTGATTGACTGTAATGCAGCGCTCTTTCCATTCTCCATTGACTTTAATATATTGGTTGATAGGGAGTGTATCGAGAAATTCATTAGCAATGAGGAAGAGAGGTTTTGAAGGAATTTGATTAAAATTTTCAATGCTATGGATTTGTTTTTGATAAGAGCAAAGGCGCTTTTTTTGTTCTTTTGCAAGTTTTTTGCTTATTTCGATCAGAAAAATTTCAGCAGCATTAAATGCTCTTGTAGAAAGCTTTTGGATGGTTCGCAAAATGTCATCCATCAAAATTCCACGTCCTGGACCTATCTCAGCGAGGATAAAAGGATGAGGACAACCTTGAGCTTTCCAGCTCGCAAGAGTCCAAATGCCAATCATCTCTCCAAATAATTGGCTTATTTCAGGTGCTGTAATGAAATCACCATCACGTCCAAAAGGTGTTTGTGTTTGATAATAACCAAACTGAGGATCTGTAAGTGCCAACGTCATATATTGGCTAACAGTGATTGGTCCATTAAGGACAATAATTTCTTTAATTTTTTCTTTTAGATTGGCCATTTTCTGTCGATTTATGTTTAAAGGCGTGGAGAAGAAGATAACCCCCTAAAAGAAGCATGGGAAGAGATAAAGCCATGCCATAGGTAAAACCAGTAGAATGGAAAAGAGTCGAAAACCATTCTGGATCTTCTTGAGGCGCACGGTAAACTTCAGAAATGCTGCGTGCTACTGCGTAGCCTATAATAAATGTTCCTGATACAGTACCGGGACGCTTTAATGCTTTGAACCCAAAAATAAGAAGACACAGGATGATGAAGAGAAGAAATCCTTCCATAAATGCTTCGTAAAGCTGGCTTGGATGGCGCGGTAAATAGTAAGGATCGAGAGGAAAACAAACAGCCCAAGGATGTGTAGTGATATTGCCCCATAACTCTTGGTTGATGAAGTTGCAGATTCGTACAATGCCAATACCAATAGGAGCACCTGCAGCAATGATATCAAACATGGCTCGTATGTTAATATAATTTTTACGGGCAAACCAGATCATAGCAATGATAATACCAATAAGTCCGCCATGAAAGGACATTCCCCCATCCCATACGGCAATGATAGCACTTGGATGGTTAAAATAGTAAATGGGATCCCATACAAGAACTTGTCCTAAACGCCCTCCGATAACAACACTTATGGCAGACCAGACAACAAAATCTCCGATCTTTTCTTTATCCATAGGAGGGTGGTCTCTATACCATAGAGATGTTTTTTTTAATAATTTTTGCGCATACCACCAAGCAAAAAGAATACCCAGTACGTAACCAAGTCCATACCAATGAAGTGCTATGGGACCTAGCTGGATAATGACAGGATCAAGGAAAGACGGAAAAGCAATGGCTGGACAAGACAGATTGTTCATGAGTTAAGCATTTTACATTATACGAGATGAATATGAAGTGACTCTGATGGTCAGAAATGACAGATGAATGCACAATGGTCAAGTCAGTAGGGAGGCTAGTCAGAAAGGGAGATAGATTTCCACTGATTTATCGCGGTAAAAAAATATGGTGATAAAGGAATATTAAAAAATCTTAAACAAAATCGTTATGAAAAGTCTACATAGTATGTAAAATATAGAGTAAAAGGAACAAATTACAGTATCTAAATGTTATGAGAATACGCTATAATGCGTGCGTCAATAATTAAAATTTAAGGAAAAATATTATGCGTAATGGATCAAATCGTATTCTTGATGAATTAGCAAAATTAGCAACGGATGCTGCTGACGTTGCGCAAGGCATACGACGTGAAGCTGGAACAGCTTTTCGTGTGCAGGCTGAAAAGATAGCAAACAAGCTTGATCTTGTTTCTCGCGAAGAGTTTGAGACTTTTAAGGAGATGGTGCTGAAAATCCATGCTGATAATGCTGATTTGAAAAGGCGCCTTGATGATTTAAAGAAAGATGATTAAAAAAACGCAGACACAAAAAAGTAAAATAGTTTCTTAAAAAAAGAATCTTCAAAAAATATCCCCAATTTTTCAATGTGATGCGTGAAACTAAAAAATGCTTAATCTTGAGTCTGTTAGAGCGGAGCATTTGTTTATTTTTGATTTTTTTTTGGGTAAAATACATTTTTTTGAATCAGGGGGGCTGGCGCTATGAAATTGTATCAATACACTGAAAAGACTTGATGATTCGTTTTATGACTATCAGGTTGCCCTAAACAGCGCGATTGTGTTCTGGGTGTTTGTGTACTGTCGATGTTTTTATGTGTATTTGTTTGGTGTAAAGGTTCTGATTGTAGCAAAATATTGTTACAGTTTAGACGGTTTATATTCTGTTGACAATGTTTTAAGATGATTGAGGATTGTGATGAGGCTTGCATTTTGCGCCACAGAAAGAAAAGAGCACCCTGTTGACTTTATCGAACAGATTGCCTGTGAATATGATTGGTCGTTTGAGCGGGATGCACAAGATGAAATTAGCGTTTGTGTGGAAGGAAAACGCGCAAACTATCGTCTTGCTTTTTCATGGATGGAAGAGCATGAAGCACTTCATTTAGCTTGTTCGTTTGATCTCTCTACTAAAAATGCTCGAACAGCTGAAATACAGCGCTTATTGCTAGCAATTAATGAAAAGTTGTTGTTGGGACATTTTGATTACTGGCAAAGGAATAATTCAGTTATTTATCGACAAGGTCTTCTTTTGGCTGGTGGGATGCATCCATCTCATATACAGGTTGAAACATTGTTGATACATGCACTTAAAGCCTGTGAAAGCCATTATGTTGCATTTCAGATGGTTGCTTTGTCGGGAGAAAGTGCTTACAAGGCACTACAGTACACTTTGTTTGAAACTGTAGGGAATGCCTAAAATATACAGTCTGTTATTTTTACAGACGGTTTGCGGAAATATTGCTCATAGGGGGACATCAAGAATAGCGCGCACTCCCCCGAGTGGGCTCTCATCTAATTGTATATTGCCACCATGGCTGCGTGCTATGTCTTGAGCAATAGAAAGACCAAGTCCTGTTCCACTTGCATCTTGATTTCGCGCTTTATCAAGTCGAAAGAATGGCTTAAAAACTTCTGTGCGCATATTTTCATGAATTCCAGGTCCATTATCATCGATTATCAATATAAAAGATTCTTGTTGAGAGTTAGCGGTTAGTTTAACAGTCGTGCCGTAACAAAATGCATTTGTTACAAGATTGCTGACTAAGCGTGTGAAAGCACGGGGACGTACTTGTATTTCTGTAGGACCTTCAATGGTGTAAGAAAATTGACGTTTGTGAAGACGAGCATCGGTGGAGAATTTTTGCATAAGAGCATTTAAATCAAAAGTCTTGACACTTTCACTTCCTTCACCACGAGCAAAAGCAAGATAATCTTCTAACATATTTTGCATGTCACTTACATCTTGCTCAAGCGGTTTAATATCAAAGTCAGTATTTACTAATGCCAGCTGAAGTTTAAAGCGTGTAAGAATGGTTCTTAAATCATGACTTACTCCTGAGAGCATCATGGTACGTTGTTCAATTTGGCGTTCAATACGTTCACGCATGCGTAAAAAAGCGATGCCTGCACGACGGACTTCATCAGCTCCTTGTGGTTGAAAACCTTTTGGTAAAGGACGACCGCGTCCAAAGCTTTCTGCTGCTTCAGCCAATTGTTGAATCGGTTTGATTTGATTGCGCAAAAAGTAAATTGCTATCAGCAATAAAACAAGAGCTGTTCCTACCATCCAGCTTAAAAAAATAGCAGTATTGGAAGCATAGGCTTGGCTGCGTGGAGCAAAGACGCGTAAGATGTTGTGACCAAGGTGGATACGGATTTCAACAAGATCAGAATCTCCTACGGTATCAATCCAGAAGGGACGGTTAATTTGGCGGGTGATTTCTTCACTTAAAAAATAGTCAAGAATTGCAAAAAATGGCTTAGGTCCTGGAGGGGGTAAGGAGGTAGGAGATAGAATAGAAATATTTAATCCCATACGTTGTTGTGCAATACGCTTGATATCTTCATAGTTATCTTGTTGGGGATATGTTTCAAGAATATCAATAATGGCTGAAATATCATGCACGACAGCCGTTGAAAGACGCTCGGTTACCATTTGCCAATGGCGTTCCATAAAGACATAAGCAATGACCGTTTGCAGAAGCACCATGGGAGCGATAATAATGATTAAAGAGCGAGCATAAAGCCGTTTAGGCATTTTTTTCGTTAACCATCGAAGAAAAAATCTTAAAGGTTTGATCATTCTTGTGCCTATTCAATAGAGAGTTTATACCCTATTCCTCGCACGGTTTGGAGCCATATAGGCAGTGCTGGGTTTTTTTCGATCTTACGACGAAGGCGGTTGATCTGCACATCAATGGCACGTTCACTTATATTGCTGTCATCTGTCGCGAATTTATGGCGCGGAATTGTATCGCCTGCATTTTCGGCAAACATGACCATCATTTCTTGTTCTTTATCTGTTAATTTAATAATTTCTCCTCCTTTTTTGAGTTCGCGTCGTGAAATTGAAAATATATAAGGACCAAAAACGATTTGCTCAATTTTAGGTTGGCTAAGGGGAAAACCACGTCGTAAAATGGCGTTGATGCGAAGGAGAAGTTCACGAGGGTCAAACGGCTTAGACAGATAATCATCGGCCCCTGCTTCTAATCCACGGATACGATTGTCTATTTCTGATAAAGCTGTTAGCATCAAGATAGGAACATCTTTTGTTTGGCGGAGTGAATGAGTGAGATCAATACCGTTTTCGCTAGGCATCATGACATCAACAATAAGAAGATCAAAATCTAAACTTGCCAACAGTCGTCTTGCTTCATTCGCATTGGCTGAAACTGAAACACGAAATCCATTTTTAATGAGAAACTGAAATAAAAGATTGCGAATACGAGTATCGTCATCAATCACAAGAAGGTGAGGGGCATCGTCACACAAAACTTGAACGTGATTGGTCATTCTTAAAAAAACCTTGATAAAAATTTAGTTTACACAAAATACAAGTTTACATAAGTTGTATAAAGCTGTCGAGCAGCACCTTTACCTTAAAGGAGAGAAAGTTTTATTTATAAATTTAAAAAAGTTACTTTTGAAAAGGATATTATGGGTAGTCTTAATATACATATTATTCCCGTTACGACATTCCAACAAAATTGCACTTTGCTTTTTGATAGTGAATGTAAAACGGGGGTTCTCGTTGATCCTGGTGGTGATTGGCCGCGGATTCAAGACGTAATCGAAAAGAATGGTGTTATTGTTGAGGCTATTTGGGTAACACATGGTCATTTTGATCATGTAGGAGCAGCAATGCAAGCGAAAGAAGCGCTTAATGTAAAAATTATCGGTTCACATCGCGATGATAAGCCTGTGATGGATGCTGTGAGCGAAAGCGCAAAAAATTATGGCATCACTGATGCTTGCATCTGTATTCCTGACAAATGGTTAGAAGATGGTGAGTGTGTTCATTTTGCTGGACATGTGTTTAAGGTTTTTCACACCCCAGGACATTCCCCTGGT
The DNA here is from genome assembly GCF_042195335.1 of Bartonella sp. CL25QHWL. Lineage (NCBI taxonomy): Bacteria > Pseudomonadati > Pseudomonadota > Alphaproteobacteria > Hyphomicrobiales > Bartonellaceae > Bartonella > Bartonella sp. CL25QHWL. The sequence goes on from NZ_JBHIOE010000002.1 coordinate 113,893, forward strand.
CATGTTATTTATTTCAATGAAAAAGAGCGCTTAGCCCTCTTGGGTGATGTTCTTTTTCGTGGTTCTATTGGACGTACGGACTTCCCCTTCTGTTCCTATGAAAAATTGATGCAATCTCTTCGAGAAAAAGTTTTACCCTTAGGCGATGATGTTTGTTTTATTTGTGGGCATGGTCCCAAAAGTAGCATAGGCTATGAGCGCCAAAATAATCCTTTTCTTCAAGATTTTAATATATGAGCAAACAAAAAAACGCTTTGAAGCGTTTTTTTGTGCCATTTAAGACTTTTTAGTAGGGCGGAACAGAAGTTAATTTATTGGGGCATAACAAACGTGTTCCAAACCATTACGGTCTCGGAAAGTTCCTGTTTTAGGGTTGAAAGAACGGTATTTTTTCTTGCAATAGTTAAGCCAATCAGACTCCCATGATTGTTGTACTGGCTCATATTCCACCGTTTGCGGAGCTTCATAAATTATCTGTTCTTGTGGAACCTGTTGATATACAATTTGATGCTGTGGTGCGGTTTGATAAACAACTTGTGGCTGTTTTGGTTTTTTTAAAATTTTGCCGAGAAGTGCACCTGCTGCAAGAGCAAGAATGCCCATTGCTAAAGCTTCTCCTGAGTTATTTATATTAATACTACTGTGTTTTGTCTTTTTGCGCTCGACATAATGATATGTCTTGTGTTCAACATGATGGTGTTGTTGTGCTCCCCATTTATGGCTAACATAATGACGCTTGTGGGGATTATCAAAAGAGCGATGTTCACTATGAGAAAAATGGGAGCTAAAATTGTGAGCTGGTAAACCAGCCTCCCTCCTCATATCATAGCTATGATACCATGCCATATCTGCAAGCGTTGGATTTAATGGCATCAAAACGGTTGCAGTAGACATTGCTGATAATACCGCTAATCTGAAGAGTTTTTTCATAATGATGCTCCTTGTGTAAATTCGTATTTTTCACATCCTACACGTTTCAAACTGAATAGAGCCTGAACAATTTTGGACTTTATTGTGACAAAAAAATAAAAATTCATTTAGTTAAAACATTGCCGGTACAGTAAAATAAAATCATGACAAAATTTTGATTTCAATTAATGTAATATTCTTAAGGTTAATTAAGCAGCTTGTATTGAGAGCAGCAGATTTTTTACTATTGGTTATAAATTCTTTATTGATGAGTACTTTTTTATTAATTGATACAATATGAATTAAACAATAGGTGTATGAATAAAAGTTATCGTTTTTTATTATAGGCTTATGGTGCTAAGATAAAATCTTATTTGTGTGATAGAATACAGTCCTGTTTGACTACTCTCTTGTGAGGTTAAATATTGAGTTCGATATCAGATTATAACTGTATAAGATAATATATTGCGGGAACTTTTTTTGATATATGGGAAACATTCTCTTTAATTTTTTTGTGCTCATTTAGGTTTTAGAAGTGTTTTTGGCATGTTTTGATAGTTTTAGGGATTTTTTTATAACGTGGTTTAACAAGAAAAATTGCTAAAGGGGGACATCAATAATAGCGCGTAAGCCCCCTAGAGGGCTATCATCCAATTGAATATTGCCTCCATGGCTACGTGCTATATCTTGAGCAATAGAAAGGCCGAGTCCTGCTCTACTCGCATCTTGATTTTGTGTTTTATCAAGTTTAAAGAATGGCTTAAAGACTTCTGTGCGCATATTTTTATGAATCCCAGGTCCATTATCATCAATAGTTATGATGAAAGATTCTTGTTGGGATATGGCTGTTAGTTTGACAGTATTAGCATGACAAAATGCTTTTGATACAAGATTGTTGATGAGACGCGTGAAGGCATGGGGGCGTACTTGTATTTGTGTAGGGCTTTCAATGGTGTAGGAAAATTGACGTTTGTGAAGATGCGCATCGGTAGAGAATTTTTGCATAAGAGCATTTAAATCAAAAGTTTTAATACACTCACTTCCTTCACTACGGGCAAAAGCAAGGTAATTTTCTAACATATTTTGCATGTCGCTCACATCTTGCTCAAGCGGCTTAATATCAAAGTCAGTATTTGCTAACGCTAGTTGAAGTTTAAAACGGGTGAGAATGGTTCTTAAATCATGGCTTACACCCGAAAGCATTATGGTGCGTTGTTCGATATAGTTAGAAGATGGTGAGTGTGTGTATTTTGCTAGACATGAGTTTAGGGTTTTGCATACACTAGGGCATTCCCTTGGTCATGTTATTTATTTCAATGAAAAAGAGCGCTTAGCCCTCTTGGGTGATGTTCTCTTTTGTGGTTCTATTGGACGTACGGACTTCCCCTTCTGTTCCTATGAAAAATTGATACAATCTCTTCGAGAAAAAGTTTTACCCTTAGGCGATGATGTTTGTTTTATTTGTGGGCATGGTCCTAAAAGTAGCATAGGCTATGAGCGCCAAAATAATCCTTTTCTTCAAGATTTTAATATATGAGCAAACAAAAAAACGCTTTGAAGCGTTTTTTTGTGCCATTTAAGACTTTTTAGTAGGGCGGAACAGAAGTTAATTTATTGGGGCATAACAAACGTGTTCCAAACCATTACGGTCTCGGAAAGTTCCTGTTTTAGGGTTGAAAGAACGGTATTTTTTCTTACAATAGTTAAGCCAATCAGATTCCCATGATTGTTGTACTGGCTCATATTTCACCATTTGCGGAGCTTCATAAATTATCTGTTCTTGTGGAACCTGTTGATATACAATTTGATTTTGTGGTACTATTTGATAAACAACTTGTGGCTGTTCTGGTTTTTTTAAAACTGTACCAAGAATCGTACCTGTTGCAAGACCAAGAATACCCATTACTACAGCATCTCCTGAGTTTTCTATATGAACATTACGGTGTTTTGTTTTTTTGCGCTCGACGTAATGATACGTTTTGTTTTCAATATAATGATAATGGTGGTGGTGGTGGTGATGATGATGGTGTTGTTGTTCCGTCTTACTATGTTTGGCTACAAACCTTTCATGTTCGGCTTTAAATTTTCTTTTGCCGTCTTCAAAACTCTTGTGGAAATCATCAACAAACTTTTGGAAATCATCAGAAAAAAAGCCACGTTTTCTATCAGAACAATGGGAGCGAGAAAAACCGCAAGGCGGGATATCAGCTTTCTTCCTTATTTCCCTTATCGCATCATCTGTTTCTTTACGCATCTTCCTCATCATATCATCTATTTCTCTCGAGATAGAGTCACTACGATTCCATGCCATATTCGCAAGCGTTGCATTTAGCGGCATCAAAACGGTCACAGTTGACATTGCTGATAATACCGCTAACCTGATCACTTTTTTCATAATGATGCTCCTTGTGTAAATTCGTATTTTTCACATCCTACACGTTTCAAACTGAATAGAGCCTGAACAATTTTGGACTTTATTGTGACAAAAAAATAAAAATTCATTTAGTTAAATCTACCACGGAGACAGTACAATAAAATCATAACAGAATTTTGATTTCAATTAATGTACTCTGCTTGAGGTTAATTAATAAATTTGTATTGAGAGTACCCGATTTTTTACTATGGGATATAAAATCTTTATTTATTGGTACTTTTTTATTGTTTGGTACAATATGAATTGAACAATAGGTGTATGAATACAAAGTTATCATTTTTTATCATAGTCTTATGGTTCTATGAGAAAGTCTTATTTTACTTTATTTGTGTTATAGAACAGTGACCTATTTGAATATTTTTTTGTAAGGATCGATAATATTGAGTTAAATATCAGAGTATAACTGTATAAAATAATATATTTTGGAATTTTTTGTAAAATGTTCTTTCTTATGTTGTTTTAGACAAATTGGAGCACCCTTGATGTTGGAGGTTGTCTATTTTTCGGATAATGCTGTTTGCTTTTGAACCTTAGTCTTTTTTAGAAGAGCTGAAGATTATTTTATGCGGTTTGAAATTTCTTACTCCTTCATTGATTGCGTTTTTTTCGTTTTATTGTTGCTTGATTAGGGGTGTTTTTACGAGATTTTCCTTTTTGATTTTCCAAAATACCAGTGTCCATGGTTGGTCCCATGTGTGCAAGGTCTGGTTTGGAGAAAAGACTTTGTTGTAACACGGGCTCATGGGTGGATTGTTCGCTATGATGTGTTAAGGGATTTTCTGCGAGTTCTAGTTCTATCTTTTGTAATTGTTTGATTTCATCGCGAAGTCGCGCTGCTTCTTCAAAATTAAGATCAGCAGCTGCTTCATGCATTAATTTTTCAAGGTGTTTAATATGAGATGCTAAATTGTTGCCAACTATATTTTTTTTCTCGATAACATCAGGGATATTTGTACGAACATGGTTGTTTTCATCGCCTAAATTGAGAATATCTCCGATATTTTTTTTGATACTTTTCGGTGTGATATGGTGTTCTTCATTATAGGCTATTTGTTTTTGTCGACGTCTTTGTGTCTCCTGTAAGGCTCGTTCTATGGAACCAGTGATCGTATCTGCATAGAGGATAACACGGCCATCTACGTTACGTGCAGCACGTCCGATTGTTTGTATGAGGGAAGTTTCAGAGCGCAAAAAGCCCTCTTTATCGGCATCTAGAATGGCAACAAAACCACATTCTGGAATATCTAAGCCTTCTCGGAGCAAGTTGATACCGATGAGGACATCAAAGGTGCCAAGCCGAAGATCGCGTAGAATTTCAATGCGTTCTAATGTATCAATGTCAGAATGCATGTAGCGTACACGAATGTCTTGTTCGTGGAGATATTCAGTTAAGTCCTCAGCCATACGCTTTGTGAGAACTGTCACCAATGTACGGTAGCCTTTTTGAATTGTTTTACGAATTTCATTCACAACATCATCGACTTGATTTTTGGCTGGACGAACCTCTGTTGGTGGGTCAACAAGCCCTGTTGGGCGAATAACTTGTTCCGCAAAAGTGCCGTGAGATTGTTCTATTTCCCAGCGTCCAGGTGTTGCGGAGACAGCAATCGTTTGTGGGCGCATAGCATCCCATTCTTCAAAGCGCAAAGGACGGTTATCCATACAAGAAGGGAGGCGAAAACCATATTCTGCTAGTGTTGCTTTTCTACGAAAGTCACCTCGGTACATGCCCCCAATTTGGGGAATGGTTACGTGGCTTTCATCGATAAAAACAAGAGCATTATTTGGAATGTATTCGAACAAGGTTGGTGGTGGTTCTCCGGGTTTTCGTCCTGTTAAATAACGTGAATAATTTTCTATTCCGGCGCATGAGCCGGTGGTTTCTAACATTTCTAAATCAAAAATTGTACGTTGTTCTAAACGTTGTGCTTCTAAAAGACGTCCAGCTGCGTTCAACTCATCGAGGCGTTGAACGAGTTCCATTTTGATGGCTTTCATTGCTTGATTGAGTGTTGGTCGCGGTATTACATAGTGTGAATTGGCATAAATTTTAATCGATTGAAGATCGCCTGTTTTTTGTCCGGTGAGAGGATCGAATTCCGTAATTGTTTCCACTTCATCGCCAAAGAGCGAAATACGCCAAGCACGATCTTCGAGGTGGGCAGGGAAAATTTCGATTGTATCCCCTCGTACACGAAAGGAACCACGAATGAAATTGATATCTTGTCGATAATACTGTTGAGAGACTAAATCAGCCAAGAGTGTTCGTTGATTGAGTTTGTCCCCTTTTGCTATTTGGAAGGTCATGGCCGTATAGGTTTCTACGGAACCAATTCCGTAGATGCAGGAGACAGAGGCGACGATAATAACGTCATCACGCTCTAAGACGGCGCGTGTTGCAGCATGACGCATCCGGTCGATTTGTTCATTAATTGAGGATTCTTTTTCAATATAGGTATCAGAGCGTGCAACGTAGGCTTCTGGCTGATAATAGTCATAATAGGAAACAAAATATTCGACGGCATTATGGGGAAAAAAACTTTTAAATTCACCGTAAAGCTGCGCTGCTAGCGTTTTATTTGGTGCTAAGATTAAAGCTGGACGCTGTGTTTTTTCAATGATATTGGCCATTGTATAGGTTTTTCCTGAGCCGGTAACACCCAAAAGCACTTGTGTACGTTCATCTTTTTGAATTCCCTCAACCAGAGTTTTTATGGCTTGAGGTTGATCTCCCGCGGGTTTAAAAGATGTTTCGAGTTGAAATGGAATACCACCTTCAGACTTTTCAGGACGAACAGGGCGGTGAGGTGTCCATAACGCGCCATTCTTAAAAAGAGGATTACCTGAAGCAATGAGAGCAGAAAGAGCTTCTACTGTTGCAGTAACACCATTTTTCATTGTTGTATCCTTTGATAGAAAAGTGTTGGTGATTTTAAAGAAAATACTAATTTTACAAATTTATTACGACAACAGCAAAACGTTATTGAACAGATTTATTTTGGTTTATTAGAGCTTTCATTAGGATATTGATCAAGTTTTTCATGAGAAGAGTTCTTTGAAGTATTTCTTTGGAGGGGGTATATTTGTGGTTGTTCGTGGACACTATTGCATTTTTGCCATGATGATATTCAAGAGGGCATAAGTTATTATGGCTGTTATGGAGAATAATCGGTATGTTTGGGCACTAAAGACATTGTATATGTGTGATAAAGATCGTTTCCATCTTTAAATGAAAGATAACGAGATGACACCCAACCTATTTGAGTGTTATATCGGATATGGCACCAATTTCCTTCACAGTTTTTAACAAAAACCAATTCTCCAGCAGAGATTAAGCCGCAAAGCGCATACTGAGTGCTGGGACCTGTTCTAAAATTAAGATTTCTCGTAACAAAAGCATCTGCTGCCTCTGATATTGTTGTGGCTAAAAATAAAGAGCCAAACATAAAAAAAATGACGATTCTTTTCATTTTTCTGTAAAGAATTTCTTTAGAGATTTTCTATCCTTTTCTCTTCATATCCCATATGATTTCTTTTACTAGATTATGATAAAACAGAAAAAAATACAATTCTTTCTTCTTTAGGACACTTTAAAGAGAAGAGTGAAGTTTAACGTTTTAAACACCAAAATGAGATGTTTTAATCACTATTTGTGCATGTTTTGTTTCCTTTATTTATTTTTGTATGGAAAACAGCGATACTGTACTATATAATAAAAAAGATCGTAGTTTTCGGATTCCAAAAGTAATTTTGGAAGCCGTTTTTTGTATTTTTATTAAACCTTCCGTGTAATAGAAAGGGACGGATTATGGAAAAAGTTCCGATGACTACAGCTGGTTTTGAGAGTCTTAAAGAAGAGTTGCGTTGGCGTCAACAACAGGAGCGTCCGCGAATTATTGAAGCAATTTCTGAAGCGCGTGCGCATGGTGATTTATCCGAAAATGCTGAGTATCACGCAGCTAAAGAAGCGCAAAGTCATAATGAGGGGCGTATAAATGAGCTTGAAGATTATATCGCGCGAGCAGAAGTTATAGATGTCTCGCGTCTTTCAGGTGACAAAATAAAATTTGGCGCAACCATTAAACTCTTGGATGAGGACACTGAAGAAAAAAAAGTGTATCAGATCGTAGGAGATCAAGAAGCTGATGTAAAGGTTGGTAAAATCTCTATTTCTTCGCCTATCGCACGTGCACTTATTGGCAAGCAAGAAGGTGATGTGATTGAGGTGAATGCACCAGGTGGTGCGCATAATTATGAGATCATTAAGGTTCAGTACATCTAAATAACATATGGATTATTATGCGTGTATCTTTGGACGAAACTGAGGTTATTGCGCCTCACTTTAAAAGGCGTTTGTCGGGAGTAACATCTACGATTATTCAGCTTATTCCAATGCAACGCGAACAGGGTATGCGTATATCCACTTTGGGGTTTGGTTTACCACAAACTTTACCGGCTCTTGCCTTTAGGGACCTTTTCGGACTTTGGAAAAGTCCGAAAGGGAAGCCATTTCGTATTTGGCATGCACGACGCAATATTGAGATGCTTTGTGGGATCTTTTTACGCGATGTTTTGCGAATGAAGCTTAAACTCATCTTTACTTCGGCTTCACAACGTCATCATAAGCCTTTTACCAAATGGTTGATTCGCTGTATGGATAGGGTTATAGCTACCAGTACACGTACGGGCGCTTATCTAGAAGTGCCTCATAAGGTTATTATGCATGGGGTGGATGTGAGGCGTTTTACTCCACCACAGACTTTTGATGATTGCTTTTCTTCGACAGGATTTCCAGGAAAATATGCGGTAGGATGTTTTGGGCGTCTGCGCTACTCAAAGGGAACAGATTTATTTGTTGATGCCATGATAGCATTATTGCCTGATTACCCCGAATGGACAGCACTTATCGCTGGTCGTACGACAGAGCAATATTATCATTTTGAAAAAGAGTTACGCCAAAAGATTGCTAAAGCTGGTCTGGATGATCGCATTATTTTTCTTGGTGAGATTCTGGACATCCCTTTGTGGTATCGTCGTTTAACACTTTATGTTGCACCTTCTCGTACAGAAGGTTTCGGTTTAACGCCATTAGAAGCAATGGCATCACAGGTTGCGGTTGTAACGAGTGATGCAGGAGCTTATAAAGAATTGGTTGTAGAAGCGACAGGAACAGTTGTAAAAGCAGGAGATGGTTCGGCTTTAACCGCAGCAATTGAACCTTATTTTTCTGATGTGGAAAAAACATTGGCAGCCGGAAAGAAAGCTTTAACCCATGTTCGTACTCACTTTCCTTTGGAAAAAGAGGCAAGCAAGATTGAAAGTGTTTACAAAGAACTGTTTGCGGAAAAAACACTTTGATATGATATCAAAAATCTTCTTGAGGGATGATAAAAAGTATTTTCCTTAAAGGTTTTTCATAGTCATCAAGAAAACAGCTCAATGATATAAATGTTATTTTACAAAATTTATATTGTCTTTAGTAGAACACTATAAAAAGTTCCCAAAATTTTGGATAAAAGATTAAAAATGTATACGCTTGAGAGCGATATGTAGTTTATGATAAAGCATACTAGGAGAGAGGAAAGCTACTTTTATTCATTGATATTTTAGAATAAGAAAATAATGCTTTAACTCAAGTCTGGGGATTTATGCACTATCTTATACGGTGTCGTACTGATATTGTTCGTTTTGTAAGACTTAAATAGATAGCAAAAAAAACGTTTTCTTGTCTTAAAAAGATAATGATGCTATCTCCATGGATAAAATAGTCGTACATATTTTCAATAAATTCATGATAAGATGGATTTAAGATCAATATATATATATATATATATGATTTTTATAGATAATTTACCTTTTCAATTTGAATAAGAGCTTTGAGTAGCGTAAGATTTTCTTATGTCAAATCTGTTGATATTAAATCAAGGAGAGCTATCCTCTAGCACATCACAATCGGAAGAAGGCATGTGGTGGATAAAAACTATTGAAGACAAGGTGTAAGGAGATTTCTTATAAATTGTCTGAAATGCAGGCTGTTACGACATTAACAGAAAAAAAATAATATGGTGGTACTAATTTATATCTTATTTTGTAGTACCGACTTGCACCTTATTATTATTTAAGTAAAAATGATGGTGCCCATTTTATATCTTTCATGAAGGCTGTCGTGGAATGGGGGTGATGAGTACTGTGAGATGTTTTTTTATAAGCTTGTGAGCTCGTAATATAATAGCATTTTTTTCTATAAGGAGGTAACTCTATTAAAGAGAAAAAACACTTTTATCAGCAAATATTCATATTTTTTGCATGAGAGATTATTCGTAAAAAAGAATGTTCTATGCGTCCACTTTATTTGATAAAGAAGATCAATAAAGTGAAGTTTTATATGTTATGGCTTTGAAAATATTGGTATTTGATTGTTTTTGTTGAATTATTTTTATATCATTGATATGATGATTTGTATGGAAATTTTAGAAAATCTTCAGTGGATTGAGTAAGGGGTGAATATTATGATGCATACTGTTCACACCTTTTTATCTTGTAAATTTTTTATCATGGTAGAATAAAATACTCTCTGCATTAGAATTGTTCACGCCAGAAAGCGGGAATGAAAAGGACGAATATTGTTATGATTTCAAGGCGTCCAGCTAACATTAGAAAACTTAAAATCCATAAAGCATGGTCGTTGATTGTAGAGAAATTACCAGTGGGGCCAATAATATCTCCAAAGCCTGGACCAACATTTGAAAGTGCGGTTAAGACCCCCGTAAAGGCAGAGGTAAAGTCAAGACCGGTTGTAAGCAAAAGTGCAGTGCCGATAACAAGGCAAAACATATAAAGACAGACAAAAAACAAAACGGCTTGAGCAACATCATTTGATATATTTGAGTGATCGTAGCGCGCTTTTACAACGACATTAGGAGAAAGAAGTTTTTCTATATTTGTTTGTGTAATACGCCAAAGAATAATGAGGCGATTGATTTTCATGCCACCAGAAGTAGAACCAGCACATCCGCCTGTAAAAGAAACAATGAAGAAAATTCCAAGCGCAAACGGTCCCCAAAGTTGATAATCTTCAGCGCTATAACCTGTGGTACTAATAATGGATGAAAGGTGAAAAATGACATCAAGGAAAATCAAGTGGAACGCGCGATGATCATAAAACCGTAGCCATGCCGCTAAAGCAAAGCTGAAAAGGAGAACGATATGGAGAAAAACAATCACTTGTGGGTCAAGGAAGCGTTTGGAGTGTCCAGGAAGGACTAATTTAACATAAAGTACGAAGGGTAAAGCAGAAAGCAACATGAAGATTGTTGAAATAATTAAGATGGCTGGTTTATCAGAAAAATAGCCAAAAGAAGCATCATGCGTTGAAAAACCAGCTGTTGCTACTGTACTCATTGCATGGTTAATGGCATCAAATAAATTCATGCCTGCAGCAAAATAAGAAAGCATACAAGCCAATGTTAACCCAACATAAGCGATGATAATTCCGTTAGCAATTTGGTTGATGCGAGGCAATATTTTTTCAGATTTATCAGATGATTCCATATGAAAAAGTCGCACGCCACCCACACGCAGTGAAGGCAAAAGCAAGAGGGCTAAACCGATAAAACCAATGCCCCCAATCCAGCATATAAGGGAACGCCATAACAAAATACTTCGCGATAAATTATCAAGATCAGAAAGGACTGTGGAGCCTGTTGTTGTAATTCCAGAAACAGATTCAAAAATGGCTCCTGCTAGAGAAATGGGAAGAGGAGAAAGATAAAGAGGTAAGGCACCTACGATGCTTCCTGTAAGCCAAAGACAAACAGTGAGCATAAAGCCAAGCCGTGCTGAAAAGCGACAAGTAGCTCCCTTAGTTGCTAAAAGAATCAGCGTTGCTAACATGGTGGTTATGGCACAAGAATAGAGAAAGCTTATCCAATTACGATTGTTGTCGTGCAAATCCACAAAAATTGGCAAAAGCATTGCTCCTCCCATGATTAAGGCAAAACGTGCACAGACATTGATAATAAATTGAAAAATGATCGTTCCCTATCTTTGTATCTCTTTTTATTATGGTTTTGTGCTCATAAGAAGTTACATTTTTCTCTTTATAGGATAAGGATTAATTCTTAACATTAGCGTGCCTTGATGAATTAGTAATCAGACCTTTTCATAAAACTTGAAAAGAAGTATACATAACATAATTAGGGCTCTTGAAAAATATTTTTTTAAAAAGCTGCATTCCGTTATCATTTATAGAATAATTAATTTATAATAAAGTGAAGGGGATTTAATGGTGCAATCGCATATTCGTCTGCTGATTATTGGCTCAGGTCCAGCTGGTTATACAGCGGCGATCTATGCAGCAAGAGCAATGCTTAAGCCGGTTTTGGTGACGGGCTTGCAGCAGGGTGGACAATTAACAATTACAACTGATGTTGAGAATTATCCAGGTTTTGCAGATCCCATTCAAGGACCATGGTTGATGGAACAAATGGCAAAACAAGCTGAGAATATGGGGACAAAAATTGTCTATGATACAATTATAAAGGCTGATTTGTTGAAGTATCCTTTTGTCTTATATGGGGATTCAGGAACACAATATTCTTGTGATGCACTGATTATTGCAACAGGAGCTCAAGCACGCTGGCTTGGTTTAGAAAGTGAACAGACCTTTATGGGCGGAGGTGTTTCCGCTTGTGCTACATGTGATGGCTTTTTTTATCGTGATAAGGACGTTATTGTCGTGGGAGGAGGAAATACGGCTGTTGAAGAAGCACTTTATTTATCGCATTTGGCTAAGAGTGTAAGCGTGGTTCACAGGCGGGGGCAGTTTCGGGCAGAAAAAATTTTGCAAGATAGGTTGCTGGCTTGTAATAATGTGCGTGTTTTTTGGGATCATGTGGTCGAAGAAATTGTGGGGCTGCCAGCACAGGGGGCAATGGGCGCTGTTGTAACAGGGGCACGTCTGAAAAATGTTAAGACAGGTCATGAGATGAAAGTGAATGCAGAGGGCATATTTATTGCCATTGGGCATAATCCTGCTGTTTCTCTGTTTGAAGGACAGCTGAAACAAAAACGAGGCGGCTATTTATGGACAGCACCGGACTCAACAGCAACAAGCATTGCTGGTGTTTTTGCTGCTGGGGATGTGACAGATGAAACATTCCGCCAAGCTGTAACAGCTGCGGGAAGAGGATGTATGGCAGCGTTGGAAGCAGAACGGTTTTTGGATATATCCAAGCGTTAGTAACTCATTGAGAAAATAGAGAATATAGAGGTAGAATTAATTGTGGCGCCACCGTTGGATTGGGATAAGTTAAGGGTTTTTCACGCTGCAGCAGAAGCGGGATCTTTTACGCATGCTGCTCAAAAACTTCATTTATCTCAATCAGCCGTTTCACGACAGGTTTCGGCTTTAGAACAAGAGGTTGGGGTATCCTTATTTCAACGTCATGCGCGTGGTTTGATTCTTACAGAACAGGGAGAAACTCTTTATCGTACAGCTCATGATGTTTTGATGAAGCTTGAAAGTGTGCGTTTGCAATTAAGTGAAAGCTACGCAAAACCAACGGGGCACTTGCGTGTGACCTCGACCTTTGGAATGGGGGCAGGGTGGATTGCAGAGCGTATGCCAGAATTTCTTAGTCTTTATCCTGATATGCAGGTTCAGCTTTTGCTTTCCGATGAAGAGCTTGATTTGACAATGTGTCATGCGGATTGTGCTGTTCGCTTACATCAACCCAAACAACCTGATCTTATACAAAGAAAACTCTTTACAATTCATATGCATGTTTATGCTTCGGAAAAGTATATTGCAAATTATGGAAAGCCGGAAAAATTATCTGATCTCGATGAGCATCGTATTATTTCGTTCGGTGAACCTGTTCCACCTTATTTGTCTGGTTTAAATTGGTTGGAAAAGGCTGGTAGAAGTGATGGATCATTGCGCGTTTCAGTTCTACAAATCAACAATATCATCTCAATAAAGAATGCGCTTATGCGTGATCTTGGGATTGCTGTGCTTCCTGATTATATCGTCAATAATGATGAGCATTTGGTGCGTCTTTTTCCTGATATGGTTGATATTCCTTCTTTTGATACTTTTTTTTGTTATCCTTATAATTTAAAGAATTTGGCAAGGTTAAATGCTTTTCGAGATTATATTTTTTTAAAAGCTCGTCAGTGGTCTTTTTAATATTAATGTCTTAATTTATAAGGAACAATTAGCTGTTTTGCAACTTGAGACTCCCGTAATATTCTTTCGTTTCAAACTTGCTCATATTGAATCAATTAAAATTATTCGTTGCACATTAAAAGTGGAGGGAGTCTGCGCGGGTAAATATTTTTGAAAAAAGGGATAAATGTTTTTTTACAAATGCTAGCAAACGTGAGAGCTATTATATAATGGACAATCGTGTGATGGTGTAGCTTACATTTTTATATTTAATTAAAGAGAGTGCTACATAATGGAGACAAATTTAAAGCTATGTGTTTATTGCATAGCAGATACGCTTAAGTCTTTATTGTGCTTTTTCTTATAAAATGACATAGAATGCTATCTCTTGATTATGTTGCCTCCCAGTGCGTTTTCTTGAGTGTTCCCTTACGAAGATCTATCAGATTGATTTTATCTCTGAAGATTTTCCAAATTTGCCGGACAATATGTCCGGCTTTTTTTTTTATTATTTTTGAAAGAGTCCTTAGAAATTGCAATATATGGGAAGATGATAAGGAAAAAATTTTGAAACTTGTGGATATCCAACAATTTTTTAAGAATACTAAAATTCAATGAGGAGTTTAAGAGAGATTTATCCTGTTATACCATAAAAGTCTGTCTTTTAGGGGTGTGATATAAAATATTTAAAACCTTATACATGAAGTGCTTTTTATTAGAGTGTGAGGTGAATATTTAAGGCAGGTCTTGTTCATAAAGCCTATGAAGTAAATCAAGTAGTTATTAGATAGAACTTAAAGGAAACTGGATTGCTTACACAACGATGGGAGGTGGCTTCTTCTTCATTTTAGGACGAAGAAGAAGCCGAGAAATAGAAGAGATTTTATTGTAAGGGCCTTTGATTATAAGGGCAATTGTGTTTAAAAGCGCTCAGTCTTTTTTAGAGTTATAAATTGAATGGAGAAAGCAGAATAGGTTTTTCATCTCTTATGATAATAGACCTATTCATTTATTTGATAGCTAGATTTTTTTGATCTTTATCTACAGCCTCTATTTTTGTGTTTATTCATAGATATTTTTGCTGAATCGATAGATTTAGACCATGACACAGTTTCCGATATTTTCTCGGATATACTGACATTCGGTAAAAACAATCACAAGAGATGATATTTAAAAATTTTAAATTAGACTGTTGCAAAAGCGCTGTATACGTATACAAGATTCTTCAAGTAATTCTTCTGATGTTGCATAAGAAATACGAAAAGCTGATCCAAGTCCAAAAGCAGATCCTTGGACGACAGCAACAGCTTCTGTTTCTAGAAGCGCTATGGCGAAGTCCTCATCATTGGTAATACATTGGCCGTTAGGTGTTTTCTTTCCAATAATTCCGGAGCAAGAAGGATAAACATAAAAAGCACCCTCAGGCGTTGGACAGTGAATGCCAGGAGCTTGATTTAGCATGGAGACAACGAGATCACGGCGTGTTTGAAAAATACTTTTATTTTTAGCAATAAAGTCTTGTGGCCCGTTGAGTGCTTCAACCGCAGCCCATTGTGAAATGACACTTGTTCCAGATGTTTGCTGTCCTTGAATGGTATCCATGGCTTTAATTAATTCTTGTGGTCCGCCTGCATAGCCGATTCTCCATCCCGTCATCGCATAGGCTTTAGAAACACCATTCATTGTGAGTGTACGCTCATAAAGCGCTGGTTCTACTTGAGCTGGAGTAACAAAGGTAAAACCCTCATATGTGAGATGTTCATATATATCATCGGAAAGGATATAAACATGAGGATATTTTACTAAAACATCTGTGAGTTTTTTCAATTCATTATGTGTATAAGCAGCACCTGATGGATTTGAAGGAGAGTTAAAGATGAACCATTTGGTTTTGGGGGTAATGGCAGCTTCTAGCTCTTGGGGTTGGAGTTTATAAGAAAATTCGGCTTTTGTTTCTAAAAAGACAGGCGTACCATCGTTGAGTGCGACCATTTCTGGATAACTAACCCAATAAGGGGATGGAATGATGACCTCATCTCCTTTATTCAAAGTTGCCATGAATGCATTAAAGAGAATTTGTTTTCCACCGGTACCAACAATAATTTGTTCTGGTTGGTAAAGAAGGTTATTTTCTCTTTTAAACTTTGCAGAAATTGCTTGGCGCAATTCTGGAATTCCAGATATGGGAGGGTATTTTGTTTCTCCTCTTCGAATAGCTTCAATAGCCGCGTTTTTGATGTTGTCTGGGGTATCAAAGTCTGGCTCTCCAGCACTTAAAGCAATAACATTGCGCCCTAATGCTTTTAAATGGCGGGCCTTTTGAGAAGCAGCTATTGTTGCAGAAGGTTTGATAAGAGACAGTTTGTCGGCAATAAAAGCCATAATTTTAAATCCTTATATTATATCAACAAATGGTTATTGCTTTAAGGATATTCTATAAGAGATTATATTGTATGCAATAAAAAACTTCTAAAATACTCTTACACGGGCTTTATATTCTTCTTTTTTGAGATTTCACAAGATAATCTCTTTGTAGATTTTATGAAAGTTTTGAGGAAGTATAAGGGGGGGTGATAAATTGTGCAAAGGAGATAAGCAGTCTTTTATGTTAACAAGGTAAAATGATGCTTTATACAAAATAAAAAAAATCTTCGTCATTACAGACGAAGATTTTTAAATAAAATATTGCAGAATTTAAACTTTAAAGGGCTGCAAGGTTACCAGCGGCAAATTTTCCTGAACGACGATCTTGAAGAACATCATAAGAAATTTTTTGCCCTTCATTAAGACTGTTTAGACCAGAACGCTCGACAGCAGAAATGTGTACAAATACATCTGCACTACCATCACTAGGTTGAATGAATCCGAAACCTTTTGTTGTATTAAACCACTTAACTGTTCCTGTAGACATAGGAAACTCCTTAGAATATATAATTATATTGAGTATTGAAGCTTTCATTTCTTCAATACGGTCGTAGATCGAAATTAGGTGGGAGAAGTTTCGTCGAAAGTGCAGATTGCACAGGAAAGAAAGTCACGTAACCGAAAATTCGATGAAACCTCTATAAAAGTTTTTGGAACAAAAAGCAAGTCTTAATCAATTTTTATATAAAGAAAAAATAAGAAAACAGTGTACATTTTGTTAAGTAGAAAAATTCAACTGAAATAACTTTGTAGTGAACGTACTTCAAGGCGCCTTTTTTTGAGTGCTTTGATCGCTTCTACAACGGCTTCGGCTCCAGCTATTGTTGTATAATAGGGAACATTTTGCATGAGGGCTGCATAACGTAATGATTTTGAATCTGAGATGGCACTGGCCGTGCTAGTTGTATTAAAAATCAATTGAATTTTGCGATTACGAATAGCGTCTTCAATATGAGGGTGTCCCTCTAGAACTTTGTTAATTTTTTTTGCTTCAACGTGGTGTTCGGTGAGAAATTTTTGTGTTCCACTTGTGGCGACAACAGAAAAGCCAAGCTCAGTTAAACGTTTTACAGGATTTAAGATGCGTTTTTTATCTTCATCTCTTACAGAAACGAACAAAGTTCCCTCTTTAGGGAGTTTTACACCAGCTCCAAGTTGGGCTTTAGCAAAAGCAAGCGAAAATTCATAGTCAAGTCCCATAACTTCACCGGTTGAGCGCATTTCTGGACCAAGAAGTGTATCAACACCTGAAAAACGAGCAAAAGGAAATACGGCTTCCTTGACGGCAATATGTTGTTTTTTTTGCAAAGAAGGTAATCCACCATAAGCCTGAAGAGCATCATGAAGCGTTTCTCCTGCCATAATACGTGCAGCCATTTTAGCAATAGGGCGACCAATCGTTTTTGCAACAAATGGGACAGTACGTGAAGCACGGGGATTGACTTCTAAGACATAAATAGTGTCATCTTTTATAGCATATTGTACATTCATTAAGCCGCGAACATGAAGTGCTTGTGCTAATGCTTTGGTTTGGCGCTCTAATTCAGTAACTATTTTATTTGAGAGCGTATGGACTGGTAGAGAACATGCTGAATCACCAGAGTGGATACCAGCTTCTTCAATATGTTCCATAATACCAACGATTAGTGTTTCGTTACCATCACATAGACAATCAACATCTACTTCAATTGCTTCTGTTAAATAGGTATCAAAGAGAAGCGGATTTTTACCAAGCAATATATTGATTTGTCCTGTTGTGTCGTTAGGATAACGGACTTTGATATCTTCTGAAATTAATTCAGGGACACTCTCAAGTAAATAATTTTGTAAGCTACGTTCATCACGAATAATTTGCATAGCACGTCCTCCTAAAACATAAGAGGGACGTACAACCAAAGGGAAGCCTAGTTCGTGGGCAATGAGGCGTGCTTGTTCAATGGAGTGGGCAATACCATTTTGAGGTTGTGTTAAATTAAGTTTAAATAACAGTTTTTGAAAGCGGTCTCTATCTTCTGCTAAGTCGATAGCGTCAGGTGAAGTACCTAGGATGGGGATATTGTGTTTTTCTAGAGCGCTTGCCAATTTCAAGGGTGTTTGTCCGCCAAATTGGACGATGACTCCAACCAAATCTCCTTTTTCCTGTTCTGCTTCTAAAATAGCGATAACGTCTTCTGTTGTTAAAGATTCAAAGTAAAGGCGATCAGAGGTATCATAGTCGGTTGAAACTGTTTCAGGATTACAGTTAATCATAATCGCTTCAAATCCTGCATCACGCAGTGCAAAAGCAGCGTGGCAGCAACAGTAATCAAATTCAATACCTTGCCCAATGCGGTTTGGTCCACCGCCTAAAATAGCAATTTTTTTGCGTTCAGAAACGTGTGCTTCCGAGTGCTCTACACCTGCAAAGGGAACTTCATATGTTGAATACATATAGGCTGTAGGAGAAGAAAATTCAGCGGCACAAGTATCAATCCGTTTGAAGACGTGTTTAACATTCAGTGATTTACGTAAAGCTGCGATATAATCGGGTTCTTTCCCTGTAAGGGAGGCTAATCGCGCATCTGAAAAGCCCATAGCTTTTAACATACGTAAATTATCTGCATCTTGGGGTAATCCATGAATGCGGATACGCTGCTCCATTTCAATGATGGAGGCTATTTGTTCTAAAAACCACGGATCAATTTTGCTAATTTGGTGAATCTCATTTAAGGGTAAGCCTGTGCGCATGGCTTGAGCAATATAGCGTAGACGATCAGGGCTTGGTATGGCAATGGCTGAGCGTATAGAACTTTTTTCATCACCTTCAGCATGCTCTGGAATCACAATTTCATCAAGACCCGTAAGCCCTGTTTCAAGTCCACGGAGTGCTTTTTGTAACGATTCTTGAAAAGTGCGTCCAATTGCCATGACTTCTCCTACAGATTTCATCGCAGTTGTGAGGACAGGTGATGAACCGGGAAATTTTTCGAACGCAAAACGAGGAATTTTTGTCACAATATAGTCAATAGAAGGTTCAAATGATGCTGGTGTTGCACCACCCGTGATATCATTTTTTAATTCATCAAGTGTATAACCAACAGCCAGTTTAGCCGCTACTTTGGCAATGGGAAACCCCGTTGCTTTTGAGGCAAGCGCTGAAGAGCGAGAAACACGCGGATTCATTTCAATAACAATGAGGCGCCCATTTTCAGGATTGACAGCAAACTGTACATTGGATCCTCCCGTTTCAACACCAATTTCGCGCAAAACAGCAATCGAAGCATTACGCATACATTGATATTCTTTATCGGTTAAGGTGAGAGCAGGTGCTACAGTGATCGAATCACCGGTATGAATCCCCATTGGATCAATGTTTTCAATAGAACAAACGATGATACAGTTGTCGTTCTTATCACGAACAACTTCCATCTCATATTCTTTCCACCCTAAAACACTTTCTTCAATTAATACTTCTGTTGTTGGTGAAGCTTCAAGCCCACGTTCAATAATTTCATAGAATTCAGAGCGGTTATAAGCGATTCCACCACCAGTTCCACCAAGGGTGAATGAAGGACGAATAATAGCTGGAAGCCCAACAACATCAAGAGCTTGAACTGCTTTTGCTGTTGCATGAGCGATATAATGTTGTTTGCGATCAGCTTCGGTATGTCGCCAGTTGCGCTCAAGTTCTTCGAGTGCTTTGTCAAGCGCAGCACCAGAAAGCTTTGCTTTAAGTTCAGCACACGTTTTTGCGTGTTGTTGGCGATTTTCTTCTTTCAGTTCTGTTGCATTGGCTAACATAGAGCGTGGCGTTTCCAAACCGATTTTTGCCATCGCTTGGCGGAATAAAGCACGATCTTCAGCTTTATCAATAGCATCAGCATTGGCTCCTATCATTTCAACATGGTAGCGGTCTAAAATACCCATACGCTTTAATGATAAAGCAGTATTGAGGGCTGTTTGTCCTCCCATAGTGGGCAAAAGGGCATCGGGACGCTCGTGAGCAATAATTTTGGCAACTATTTCAGGAGTAATGGGCTCTATATAAGTTGCATCAGCTAGATCTGGATCTGTCATAATCGTGGCAGGATTAGAATTTACCAAAATAATTCGGTAACCTTCTTCTTTTAATGCTTTACAGGCTTGAGTGCCTGAATAATCAAATTCACATGCCTGACCAATGATAATAGGTCCTGCTCCGATGATAAGAATAGATTTTATATCTGTGCGTTTGGGCATGACTTTTTCCTATGACAAATATCTGTGTGCGATTGTTGCGGGCAAAATATTTTAGTTCTGAGGCTACCGTCATTTTATAAGTTAAGTGACAAAGAAAGTAAGCATTAAAATACCTTTTCCATGCTTTTTTTCATAAAATTGAAGATAAATTTCTTTTTTGAGTTGAGTCATCTCGTCAGTTTATCAAAAGTATGACCTTTGATAAAAAATAATAACAGTGCTCCAACAAATTAGAATATTCAAGCATACTGTGGAGCATAAAAAGCCGGAACATCTTTCCAATCCATTGCCGGCATACTTTCTTTGTGTTTTATGACGTTTTTTGCTTAAGAGAGCACGCGCTTTTTCTGTTGCTTGTAAAACATAAGCTATTATTTATGGTTCGATGGGATTTCGTAAAATAAAATGGGAAGCTTATCGTGTTGTTCCGTAAAATACTGCCGTTTAGAGTTGTGATATAAGGTATGAAAATTTACCACATTAAGGTGTTTTTGTTAGAGTGTATGATAGAATTCAGAGCAGGATTTGTCTGTAGAGAGCTTATGAAATAAACCATATCAAATGGGTTCAGTTGGAATCTGTTATATAAAAAGCAAGATTGTTGATAGATCCGGTTCTGGTCGAAGTTTCCGTTTTAGGGTAGGAAGACAGTCAATCTATGTATCTTTCCATTTCATAAAAGGGTGAGAGTGTATTTTAATACAATGGCTAAGGATATAATTTCAGAATGATTTTGTTTGTTTTTAAAAGATAGTGAATACTCTCCCTTTACTTTATGGATGATGTTCAAAACTTTTTAAAATATAAAGAAGACTAAAATGCTGAATATTTCCCAAACGAGAGTATTCTGTCTGAAAGATGTATCAATAGGAAAGCTTTTGGTGGCTAGGTCTCAAAAAGGGATTTGTCATATAGCGTTAGGAGACACTATAGAGCAATTATTACAGGAGTTTACGATACGCTTTGGTGATGCACAACAAGTTGTAGGTGACAATACATTTAAGAGAGAAGTTGCCCATATTATAGCCATGATAGAAACACCTAAGCTGGTAAAAAAATATAATTTTCCCTTAGATATAAATGGTACAGTTTTTCAACGACAAGTATGGGCAGTATTATGTGATATACCATGTGGTGAAACAATTTCATATGAGATCTTAGCATGCCGTATTGGTATGCCGAAAGCTTTTCGTGCCGTTGCTCATGCCTGTGCACGTAACGAATTGGCTATTATCATTCCGTGTCATCGTGTTGTGCGTAAAAATGGTTTTATTTCAGGGTATCGTTGGGGGGAAAAACGGAAACAGATTTTACTACAACGGGAACAAAATGGAAAAATTTAACTTTGTGTGATGGGCATTATAATCGTTACAGTTGTTCCTTTCATTTCTTTTGAAGTAATTTCAAGTTTTCCTTTGTGGAGTTCTAGCAAGGAGCGTGAAATGGCTAATCCAAGACCTGAGCCCGTATGAGATTTAGTGAGCTGATTTTCGACTTGTTCAAAAGGTTGCCCAAGTTTTTTAATTGCTGATTGGGGAATACCAACGCCTGTATCTGTAATTTTAAAAATAAGGTTATTTTTTTTCTTGAAAGCGCAGACATCAATATTTCCGCCAGAAGGCGTAAATTTAACGGCATTAGAGATGAGATTAAGGAAAATCTGTTTCATTGCACGACCATCAACTTCAGCATGAAGTTCTGGGGTAATGTTTGTTGTAACAACAATATTTTTTTCTTGAGCTTGAGGTGTTAGTGTTCGTACTGCTTCACTAATGATGGGCTCAAGATCGGTATTTTTACAATCAAGCGTAAATCTTCCTGCTTCGATTTTTGACATATCAAGGATGTCATTGATAAGGGTTAGAAGATGGGTTCCTGAATTGTAAATATCATGCATATATTCCTTATAGCGTTGTGAACCAAGAGGACCAAAAGTCGATTGCAACATGATATCTGAAAAACCAAGAATAGCATTCAGAGGCGTGCGCAATTCATGAGACATATTGGCTAAAAATTCTGATTTAGCCTTATTAGCACTTTCGGCGCGTTCTTTTTCTGCTTTCAAACTTTTATTAAGTTTTTCAACTTCTGTTGCGCGTTGTTGAGCACTCCCTCGCGCGCGCTTGAGTTCTTGAATGAAAGAAAAAAGACGCCTTTCACTGTCTTCAAATTTTTCCTGTTGTTGTTTAAGCTCAGAAATGTCAGTACCAATACAAACCAATCCTCCATCTTGGGTTCGTCGTTCGTTAATTTTGAGCCAACAACCATCTGCCGTTTGGCGAATACTGGTTAAGTTACCAGTACCATCATCTTTAAGGGGATATTCACTGAGTGCAGGGCGTGCCATGGCTTCGACCGTTGCACGTTGGATACCTGATTGGAGAATTTGTTTAGGAATAGCGGCATATTCGCAAAATTTGCTGTTGGACATGACTAAACGTCCTTCAGCATCCCACAAGACGAAAGATTCTGAAATGTTTTCAATCGCATCACGGATACGAAGGTCGGCTTGCGCTGTTTGTTCAGCCAATTGTTGCTGTTCACTAATATCGAAGGAAATACCAACCAAATGGGGTTCTTCTTCTTCAGTAACTTCGGCACGAATGCGCATCCATACATAATGACCATCAGCATGACGCATAGGAACGTTAATATCGATATGCTTCTTTTTACCGCTCATTAATTCCTGAGCAAGATCAAAAAAATTCGCATCATTTGGATTGATAATGGCGCTAATTTGGGAAATTGAGAGCAGTGCATCTTGAGGGACATAGCCGAGCATTTCGTACATTGCTCGTGACCAGTAGACACGTCCACTTGCCATATTCCAATCCCATAGTCCACAGCGTCCACGCATCATTGCCATATCAATACGGTTTTGAATTTTTTCTGAAACAAGATCTGTTTTGCGTGCTCGTACAATTTGGTTGTAATAAGCATAAAGAAGAGCGAGGATAACGCCACTAGTTCCAATAAACATGGTTATATTTAACGAGAGAGCTTTCCGCCATTCCATGTAAATATGTTGCATTTTTTCACTGATGAATACCCCATATTGTCCATTTTCTGTTTGCTGAAAGGAAGCGAGAGCAGGAATATCTTTTCCTATTGTAATTTTCATGATTCCAGCATGTTTTCCTAGAGCTTGTAAAGCAATGCTTTCAGAGGTAAAATCCTGTAAGGGTTTTCCTAAGACAATCTCGGAACTTGATGAAGCTAGGACATTGCCTTTTTGATCGACAATAGCAATAACAGCGCTGGTTTTTATAAGACCTTTGTTACGAAAATTAGTCAGGATATTTTGTAAATGATTATGAGAAAGAACAGCAGTTTTTCCTTGTCGAGTGGCTGCAAGTAAGTCACGGTCAATCGTATTGGTAATATGAGAAGCTAAGAGAGTGATGGTAGAATGCGTGTTTTTATCAATTGTGTTGCGCCAATCATAGATTGATAGGAAACGGATCGCTGCTAGCGTAACAAGAAATGCAAGAATTACAAATGGGAGTGAACGTCGCAGCCAAGGTTCAATAAAAAGAAGTTTTTGATAGGCAGGACCAGAAAACAGATTGGTACGCTCTGTCCGCTCCTTGCGACTTTGAGCGCTTGATTTTGAATCAGCATACACCTCCCTTGGCGCATTATATGCGTCCAATTTAGCCATCTCGCGTTCCTTTAATTCTGGAATAATGTGATTTAAAAACTGCTTCGATATTCATAGTAACCCCATCGAGTGCAATGAATCAAAACAGGAGTCTTCTGTCCAGTCTTTTTTTTAAAAAAATAATTTTACTTTTATAATTTTGGAATATGAAAAGAAAAAAGCACTTTAAACGTGACCTATAAACAGGCTTAGATTACCTGTTTATAGGTTTAATGATGATCGAATAGTTTATAGAATTTATTTTAAAAAATATTATAGCATATTGATTTAAAATAATTTTTTGTTTTAAGTGAGCAGACGATTAATGATATCAGCAACATCGCTTGATAATTTTGGCGCAACAGCAATCATTTTTAATTCAGTTTCAAGTTTTTGTTGTCGAATAGGTTCTAATTGTCGCCAAGAGCGCATCATTGTTAATAATCGTGAAGCAAGCTGTGGATTTTTTTTGTCAATTTCCAAAATGACTTGGCAAAGAAAATGATAAGACGCTCCATCCATCCTATTAAAGCCCGTGAGATTGTTAGAGGCAAAAACACCGATTAGGGAACGTACACGATTAGGATTATCTTGTGAAAAAAGCGGATGTTGCATGAGCTTTTGAACATTCTCGAGTGTTGATGTGCCAGCAACCATTGCTTGAATAGAAAACCATTTATCCATGACCAAAGGGTCATGCCGATAGCGGTTTTCAAAATCATTTAAGGCATTTTGTGCCTGCTCACTTTCATTAAAACGCTTTACGAGAACAGCGATACTAGCCATACGGTCAGTCATATTATCAGCTGTTGCATATTGTATAGCAGCTCGATTTGGATTGGCTTCAGCAATGGAAAGGTAATCCAGTATGATATTCTTTAATGCTCGTTTTCCAGCTTGTGCAGTGTTTGGTGAATAGGGCTCTTGGGTTTGCATTTGTCCATAGAATTTTGTTAAGAGCTCTTGATGAGTTTGTGCAAGTGAAGCTAAAAACTGATTGCGGATATAATGAATACGATCTGGGTCAATATTTTTACCGATTGTATGAGCAAGCTCAACTTCACTAGGTAAATTTAAACAGAAGGCACGAAATTCAGGCTCTAAGGTTTCATCTGTTATGATCGTTTCAATCAGCTTTAGCAAAGCAGAAGAGAGTGTTGCTTTTTCTTGTGTTTTATCTTGAATGCTTTGAATCAAAGCTTGCGTCATTAAATGATTAAGAGATTGCCAGCGATTGATGTGATTGTCATCATGTTGTGCAAGAAAAATAAGTTCTCTTTCATTGAATGGAGTGTGTAGAATGATTGGTGCTGAAAAGTCCCGCAGCAGTGATAAAACGGGTTTTTCACGCAGTCCCTTTAATGTAAACGTTTGGCTTTCCTTGGATAAAAGCATAACATCTGATTGAATATCTGTATCTGCTTCATAGGTGAGGTTTTCTCCGTTAGGTCCTAACAAGCCAAATACGATAGGGATAAGCATGGGCTTTTTTGTATTTTGTTGTGGGGTTGCGGGAATATGTTGCTTTGCATGAATTGTTAAAACACCATCGCTATAATGACTATCGATTTCTACATTGGGTGTTCCTGCCTGTTCATACCATAGCATGAATTGGGAGAAGTCTTGACCAGACACTTCAGCAAAACAGGTAATAAAATCTTCAATTGTACAAGCTTGTCCATCATGACGTTGAAAATAAAGATCAGTGCCTTTACGAAACAGAGTAGGACCTAAAATAGTTCGTATCATGCGAACAACTTCAGCACCTTTTTCATAAACAGTTGTGGTGTAAAAATTATTAATTTGGCTATATTGACGAGGACGTACAGGATGCGCAAGAGGTCCTGCGTCTTCTGCAAATTGCGTTGCTTTTAATGCTTTTACATTTTCAATTCGCTGTAGGCTGCGTACATTTTGATCTGATGAAAATTCCTGATCACGATAAACAGTGAATCCTTCTTTTAAACAGAGTTGAAACCAATCGCGACAGGTAACACGATTACCGCTCCAATTATGGAAATATTCATGTGCAATGACACGTTCAACATTTCTATAATCCTGATCGGTTGCTGTTTCAGGATCGACAAGAACATATTTATCATTAAAAACGTTAAGGCCTTTGTTTTCCATTGCTCCCATGTTAAAGTCGGACACAGCAACAATATTGAAAACATCAAGATCATATTCGCGTCCGAAACATTGTTCATCCCAACGCATGGAACGTTTAAGAGCATCCATTGCATAGGTTGCGCGTTCGGTTTTTCCTTTTTCTACATAGATACCAAGCTCGATACGTCGTCCAGATACAGTTGTAAAATGGTCTTCTAACTTATCAAGATCTCCACCTACTAAAGCAAAGAGATAAGATGGTTTGGGATAAGGATCTTCCCAAATGGCAAAATGGCGATTATTCTCTAAAGTTCCTGTTTCCACCAGATTACCATTGGAAAGCAAGATTGGGATTGTTTGGGAATCTGCTTCAATTTTCACTCTATAGGTAGAAAGAACATCTGGGCGGTCGTAAAAATAAGTAATACGACGAAAACCTTCCGATTCGCATTGTGAGCAATAAACACCATTTGAAAGGTAAAGCCCCATAAGTTGGCGGTTGCTTTCAGGATTCAGTTCTGTAACCAATTTCAATGTAAAAGGAGCCGTTGGTGGCGTTGTAATTTCTAAACGTGAAGGCGTCACTTTATAAGTGTTTGGGGCTAATATCTCATCATTAATAGAAACGGAAATTAAAGTAAGATCATCACCAGAAAGAACAAGAGGTGTTAATTCTTTTGTATCGTGACGGGATTCAATAGACAATATGGCTGTAACATAGGTTTTTGTCGGTGCTAATTGGAAAGAAAGTTGTGTTTTAGGGATAACGTAAGGTGTTGGTTGGTAGTCTTCCAAACGATAAATAGATGTTATTGGCTGTTTCATAGTTTTTTCCCATTTGTATTTTAAGAGTTAAAGAAGGGTGTGTTAATTTTAGAAGCAAGATAGGATTAAAGAATTACAAAAGGCTGTCGAGGCGATTTTTTACTTCTAAGAAGTCTATCCATGTAAGCTTCTTTTGACTAGGGGTTCTAAGAAGGTAGGCTGGGTGGAAAGTTGGCATAACAGGTATTTTTATATTATCCTCGCTTTCATAGATATGCCATTTCCCTCTTGTTCGGATAATCCCATTTTGAGATCCAGTAAGAAACTGTGCAGCAACACCTCCCAGTGCTATAAGAACACGAGGACGCGCTAAATAAATGTGCCGTTCAATAAAAGGGCGGCACAAGGCAACTTCTCTTGGTGTTGGTGTACGATTTCCTGGTGGACGCCAAGGAATAGTGTTGGCAATGTAAACATTATTTCTTGTTAAGCCAATTGATGCGAGGATTTTATTAAGCAACATCCCGGCTTTTCCCACAAAAGGAATTCCTTGTATATCCTCGTCTCGTCCTGGTGCTTCGCCTATAAGCATTAGGGGGCTTCCTGCTGTTCCATCTGAAAAACAGGTATTTTTTGCTGTCAATTTTAATGAACAGCCATTAAATGCAAGGAGAGCAGATTTTAATTCATCAAGTGTCTTGGCACTTTTTGCACTCTCTATAGCTGTGGATTCATTTTGTATAGTCCTAGAGTTATGCAGCTGATGATGATCTAATTTTACGGTTGGAGATGTTTTGGGAGATGCTTGTTGATTATGAGAAATGTTCACGACAGATATTAATTTTCTCTCTGAACAAGCAGACTGCTTAAAACGATCAATAGGGAAATCCGTCAGAACGGCATCCGCACCACTTTCTTTATAAAAGTTTAAGAGTTCTTCATAGGAAATTGAGCACGGCGTTTGATTTAACATTTTACTTTTTCTAATGATCTAGCGATTATAGATCAAACAAAATTATCCTTCAAGTTTTATTAAATGTATTCGCTAGCCATTAATGTATAAGAACGCTGATAGGATTCTCTCTTTTCACAAAAAAGGCAAATCGTAAAATGCGAGTGTTCGCGATTATATACATCTTTAAATGTACAATTTGTTTAAATTGCGCTATTTCAACTTTTTAAACAGACTAAACTCATTCATAATAAAAGATTTTTTTATTGAATGCAAGTGGTGTTATAATATTTGTTATCATTGTATTCTATATTTAATACTTAATTAAAGTTACTTTTGTAGTATTTTATTTATAAAATAAAGTATAAATTTTTTATTATTATATTTTTTAAATAATTTTTATTAAAAAATAAATATATTAATGAATATATAAATATTAATTTTATATGAGAAAAATACTAAGACGTTATAAACTATTTTTACAATGGGTTAAAAGCAATGTGTGGATATATTCTTTTGCTTTTTTTACAGCTGAAATGAGAGGTTCATTTAATGCTAAATGCGCTGCAATAGCGCTTGAGAGAATGCAACCTGTTCCTCGCATTGTTCCTTTTAAACGTGGAGTAGAGATATTTATGACTTCAGTTTTGTCAATGAAGCTATCAATTGCAAGAGGCCCCTCCGCATGTCCCCCTTTTACTAAAATAGAGCGAGCTCCCAATGACAAAAGTTTTTTTGCTTGTTGTATTGCTTGCTTATCATGAGATGCCAATGGACTTTGGCTAAGAAGAGCGAGTTCTTCTCTATTCGGTGTTAAAAGATCAACATGAGGAAGCAGTTTATCGATCATAGTGTCGATGATTGTTTCCGTTATTAGTTTTCCTCCTGATGAAGCGACAAGTACAGGGTCCAAAATAACTGGAACATGGGGATAGTCTTTGAGTACATTACAGATTGCTGCTATAATTGCTTTTGTCCCCGTCATACCGATTTTTATTGCGCTTATTGGATTTGCTTCTAGGGCAGCACGCATTTGCGCAGCGACGAGGTCTCCACGCATTGGAATGATTTCGACAACGCGATTATCATCTTGTACGTTAACACAAGTAATTGCTAAATTTGCTTTTATTTGAAAATGCGCAGAGGTTTCTATATCACGAACAATACCAGCACCTCCTGTTGGATCAGTGCCCGCAACAATAAGAATGGAAGGTATCAACGCCATGTTTGTGTCACTTTTATCCACTGCTGTACACGCTCTTCAGGTTTTTTATGGAGGATAATATCAGTCACAACAGCAGCACTATTTGCTCCTGCTTTTAAAACACCAACTGCGCGTTCTGGTGTTAAACCACCAATACCCACCAAAGGTAAAGCACCAATCCGCTTTCTCCATTGTTTGATTTTCTCTAATCCTTGCGGCATCCATTTCATTTTTTTTAAGATTGTCGGATAAATAGGACCAAGTGCAATATACTCAGGATTAGCAGAGAGTGCGGTATCCAATTCATGTTCATCATGTGTACTAAGACCAACTTTTATATCACTTTTACGAATTGCGTGAAGATCAGCATTGCTCAGGTCTTCTTGTCCCAGATGAATAAAATTGCACTTTTCATCAATTGCTATTTCCCAATGATCATTAATAATTAATTGTGCTCCCAATTTATTGCATATGTTTTTTGCACGCTTGATATGTTGACGGATTATTTGTTGATTTTCATGTTTCATACGCAATTGTACGAGCTTGATACCAAGAGGAAGCAAACGTTCAATCCAATCAGCGTTATCAACGATGAGGTAAAATGGATCCAGTTTCATGAAAATACTGCTTTTCCAATGATTGGCGTTGAAGGGACTGCTACACTGCGTGCTTCGATCATGCCAGCTTTATATCCCATACGTCCTGCTTGAACAGCTTTAGAAAATGCTTCAGCCATTAAGACAGGATCACCTGCTTTAGCAACTGCGGTATTAAGCAGTACTGCATCATAACCGAGTTCCATCGCAATGGCGGCATGTGATGGGCGTCCAATGCCGGCATCAATAACAAGAGTAGCATCAGGAAGGTAAGCACGGATAGAACGCAATCCATCAGTATTATGAGGTCCTTTGGCAGAACCAATAGGAGCACACCAAGGCATAATAACACGGCAACCAATGTCAAAAAGTTTTTCAGCAACAATGAGATCATCCGTTGTATAGGCAAAAATTTTGAAACCTTCATTGTTTAAAATTTGAGCAGCTTCGATTAAGGAAAAAATATTTGGCTGTAAGGTATCTGAATTACCGATAATTTCGAGTTTAATCCAAGCCGTTTTAAAAAGATCTCTTGCTAATTGGGCTGTGGTTACGGCCTCTTTAACAGTATAACAACCAGCAGTATTAGGAAGCACTGTTACCCCAAGTTCTTGAAGAAATTTCCAAAATTGTCCACCTTGTTTTCCACCTGCAGTTTCACGGCGCAAGGAAACAGTTACAATTTCCGTATTCGATTTATGAATAGCATCACGAAGGATTGCTGGTGAAGGATATTGCGCTGTACCTAATAGAAGACGGGAAGAGAATTGTCGTCCATAAAGATTCAGCATAATTTTAGCCTCCTTGCATTGGGCTTAAAATTTCAATTTTATCTCCTTCATGCAAGACAAATTGGCTTCGTGCATCTATGGGAACAACTTCAGCGTTAACAGCAGTTGCAAGCCAATTTCCTTCATACCCCAATTCTTCAAGCAAGAGACCGAGAGTCATAACTTCTGTTTGGACTGTTTCACCATTAACAAATATTTGCATGTTTTATTCCAATGCCAATTCCATTGCTCGTTTTGCCATTTCTGGAGACAACAGAAAACCATGTCTATAAAATCCATTAATAGAAATAAAGTTACCATCTTTATACACAGAAGGGAAGTTATTAGGATAACATGGACGAACACCAACGCCAGATTCAATAATTTCTGCTTCAGCAAAAGCAGGATGTAAAGTATAAGCCGCGTTGAGCAGTTCCATCATTGATCTTACAGAGATTGCACCATCAAAGTCACTTTCAATCATCGTTGCACCAATCATAAAAATATTATCTTGTCGAGGTACAATGTAGAGAGGAAACCGTGGGTGAAGAAGACGAATTGGACGCAAAATTTTAATATCGGTGCAGCGCACGAGAAGCATTTCACCACGTACGCCCCGTATATTTTTATCTTTTCCTAAACGTGCTATTCCTGTCGCATCAATAACAATATCAAAATTTTTTTCAGCTATTTCTACATCAACAAAACAGGCTCCATTGTTGAGAAGCTTTTCTTTTAAAACCATAAGTGCTTTGCGAGGATCAATATGGGCTTCATTTTCATAAAAGAGCGCACAGTTAAAACGTTCCGCAAGATCTGGTTCAAGATGAGCTATTTCTGTATTATCTACGGTTTTGTGATTATGCGTACGCACAGAAAATCGTTCAAGCTCTCCTCTATCTCGTGTAGGTGCAACCACTAAAGTGCCTTTTTGTATGACAAGGTTGGGGAGCGTTTTACGCCACCATTGTATAGCTTGTACACCAAGATCTTCAACAATTTGTTCTGCACTTTCCCTTTCACAGTAAGGTGCAAGCATTCCTCCTGCATACCAACTAGCACTTCCTATAGGTGAATGAGGGGGGGCCGATACAGTAACAGAAGCACCTTTTTGCTGTAACATAAAGGCAACTGTTAAGCCGCCTACACCTGCACCTTTGATAAGAATGTTCTTCAACTGTTTACTTTCTTTTTTTGAGGAGGAACAGTTTCCATATAAAGGTCACCATTTTTCTGATATTTTTCGGCCATGGCGATCATACCTTCCCCTTTTGTTTTTCTTATTGCAGCTGCCTCACGAATATCATGGGAAATACGCATAGAACAGAATTTTGGTCCACACATGGAACAAAAATGCACTAATTTATGGGCTTCTTTAGGCATTGTCTCATCATGAAAGGCACAAGCTGTTTCTGGATCAAGAGAAAGGTTAAATTGATCGTGCCATCTAAAATCAAATCGTGCACGCGAAAGAGCATTGTCGCGCAATTGTGCTCTAGGCAAACCTTTAGCAAGGTCAGCGGCATGAGCAGCAATTTTATAAGTGATCACACCAGTTTTTACATCATTCCTATCGGGGAGTCCTAGGTGTTCTTTAGGTGTTACATAACACAACATAGCAGTTCCAAACCATCCAATCATAGCGGCACCAATTGCTGATGTAATATGGTCATAACCAGGAGCAATGTCCGTTGTAAGAGGTCCCAAAGTATAAAAAGGCGCCTCATGACAAAGATCTAATTGTTGCTCCATATTTTCTTTAATTTTGTGCATTGGGACATGCCCAGGACCTTCAATCATAACCTGTACATCTTTTTTCCAAGCAATTTTTGTCAATTCTCCCAAAGTTTTAAGCTCTGCAAATTGGGCTTCATCATTGGCATCGGCAATAGAGCCAGGGCGCAATCCATCCCCCAATGAAAGAGAGATATCATATGTTTTTGCAACATCACAAATTTCATCAAAATGTTCATAGAGAAAGCTTTCTTTGTGATGATGGAGACACCATTTTGCCATAATAGAACCGCCTCGTGAAACAATACCTGTTACACGATCAATGGTCATAGGAATAAATGGTAATCTTAATCCTGCATGAATGGTAAAATAATCAACACCTTGCTCTGCTTGCTCAATAAGGGTATCACGGAAAATATCCCATGTTAAGTTTTCGGCAATACCCTGTACTTTTTCGAGTGCTTGATAAAGAGGGACTGTTCCGATGGGCACAGGAGAATTTCGGATAATCCATTCACGAATATTGTGAATATTTCGTCCTGTAGAGAGATCCATAACTGTATCTGCTCCCCAGCGAATGGCCCAAACCATTTTATCAACTTCTTCTTCCATAGATGACGTTACTGCTGAATTACCAATATTGGCATTAATTTTAACACGGAAATTACGCCCAATAATCATGGGTTCGCACTCTGGATGATTAATGTTTTGTGGAATAATGGCGCGTCCACAAGCAATTTCATTGCGAACAAATTCGGCAGTATAAATTTCTGGTATTGATCCAGAAAATGTTTCATTTGATGGTACATTCTGCCGTTCTTTTACTGCTAATCCTTCATTTTCTCGTATAGCCACATATTCCATTTCTTCGGTAATAATGCCTGCGCGTGCGTAAGCCATTTGTGTAATTGCTTTGCCATTTTTTGCTCGTAAAATAGGACGTTTTTGTTTAAAGGCTGGTGTAAGATTGTTATCAGAAGTCAATCCATTATCTTCAGGTTTAACTAATCGTGCAGGATAAGTTTCAGTATCATCCCGCTTAGAGAGCCAAGGTAAGCTAATTGCTGGCAAGCCTTTTGTAATATCAATGATCATATCTTTATCTGTATAGGGGCCAGAAGTATCGTAGACGTTTAAAGGTTTTTCACCACTGCCATCAGTCAGTGAAATTTCACGCAATGGTACGCGCACATCAGAAAAGAGAAGGCTCTGTTGATAAATTTTGCGTGAAGAGGGAAAGGGGCTACAACTGATTGATGGAGTATTTTTCTGCACAAACTTTTTCCTTATAGACACAGAGTTCAAAAATAGGTTGCGATGTTAATGGAGATGTATTCAAATTATCAATCACGAGCATTCGGGTGAATAGGAATAATATTGCTTTGTAGCAAAGAAAATCCAATACAGCTCAAGAAAAGTTATTTTGAAAATTGATACAATATCTATTCTAATATTTTCATGCCTCCTCCCACTTGAAGTATTTTTGTTAATACGAATATGGTTGGCTTAAATATCTATATTGTCAATCATAAAAATATATTTTAAACGATTTTGGTGTGTTTTTAAGAGTGTAAATAGATATTATGAAGTGATAAACTATGATATTGAAGCTTTTATAAACCAGAATAAAGTTAAAAACGGATTATCAGGGAAAAAGTAGATAGTTTATGGCTCTGATTGAGATTTTTTTCATATTAAAATAATAACTCAGAATACCATAAGATTCTCTCATCATACATCTTTTCATATAAAATCACTTCCTTGCACGTCATAAGTGGGGGCGTATGGGGCAAAACACTTGAAGAAAGGAAGCCAAATGTCATTTAATGAACATTCTAAGATGTGAGGCTGTCAAAACGTGGGGGACAGTAAAATGTATAATGGGTTCCAGCTTGTATCTTCAAAAGCTTAACGCTGATGATCTATAATGGCTTACTATTTTATTATTGACGTGCGCTGTCGTAAAATAAAAGGAGTATATTTTGAGCAATATTTCTTTAAAAAGTGCGTAATATGCAATATCATTATATTTTGTTTGGAGCATTCTATTCTTCATGAGGGGGATGTTCCCATTAAGAATGCGATAAACAAAAGCGTGAAACAATACCTAATCTTTATTATTAAAAATAATATTGTTTTGAATGTTTTGAAAATCGTAAGCTGAATTAAAAAATGATGATGAAAATGAACAAAGGCTTTTTATCTTGAAATTTCATCAACAATTTTAAATAGTTGGAAGAGAGAGGAAAGCAAAAGGATGTATCTCAGCACAAAAGTATACGTAAATTCATTTAAGAGCCATATGATATCGTGCAACAATATTTACATATAAAAAATAACTAATTATGTTTTATATGCAATAAAAAATACTACTTGTAATGTAATTCTATTATAATTATTATAATGAAACAATATAAAAATTGAATAAATTTACGGAAAAACAATTTTTAAACAATAAAAGAGGAAATAAACAAAATAGAATATTTTTATAGACAATAAATTCCATATGAAACGCTACAGTATTTTTTTATAAATGGTTATTAATAATTAAAATAAACGCAAACAAATAATTATTATGATGATGATTAATAAAGCCGAAAACCAATTTTTGAATAAGTAGGGAATTATGAGGAAGAGTAACCAAATTCCCACCAAATATTACTATTATTAACAGTATTATAAATGGTAGCCATATAAAAGCTGCAGCTATACAGCCAGTGATGATTGGTGCACCCCAAAGATAGACAAATGTGTTGACAAGAGATTCATAAATAAATTCGTTAGTGAATTCTTTATCTGCAGTATCATAGCATTCTATAATCGCTTTGCATTACCCTACTCACATCATAAAACTCGTTATGCACCTTATGAATGATATAAAAACAGCTTATCTTTTAAATCTTGTTAAAAAGATCATATTTAAGTAGTGCAATTATACTAAATAGTGAGGTAAATGCTGGAAGGAATAGAAAAGGACACCTAAAATATTCTTTTTTTAATTCTACTGTAACGATTTTAAGCATCCCCCCCCCAATGAAAAGATTGTAAACAAAAATCCTAATATACTGCATACGATAAGATCTCCAAAACTCATATTCCCATCTTTCTTTTTGAGTGTTGGTTTTGTTGATTCATCAATACGTATTATATTTTTGTAGAATAGATCACATTTTATTCATGTATTGTAAGGTTATATATTAGCGTTATGTATGTAAAAAGTCTGGAATTTCTGAGTTTTTTATTACCTAAAGAAAATGTTTCTGACATTAGAAAATATAGCAATAACTTCAAAAACAGTAAAAATAACCCCATCGAGAGCTGGTAAAGGGTGTAGCTAATAAATGATGTATATTTTAAAGGGAAGATAGAAGTTCAAGGTGCAGAGAACACTGAAAATAAAGTCGGTAATGAGTGGAGGGGATATTTTATTTGGAAAAGACAAGCCATGGATAGTCCAATTGTCTGGCTACTTATGCAAGATTTTGTAAGGTGTTTTCTTTGATAGTTAAGGGTATAGCAAGTGTTAAATCGATGGAGCGTATTTTTTGTTTGGATTGATGAAGCAGATGAGTTAGAAAAACAGTTTAGAGAATGCTTTTTGATATTGTCATGAATTAAGAAGAACACCAATAATTGCAAGATGTTGTTTAGAATGATTTATTATTCTTGCAAAAAAGATATACATATAATAATATATAGAGGCAGATGTGCTAAGTGTGGGAGGGGAAAAGTTGGTTATGGGGCGTTTAAAAAACAAGGATATTGTTCATAAAAATTGGGGGAGGGTGCTAGGTTATGCTTTTTAATTTTTTCCGGATCGGATACAACCTTCAAATTTTGTGAAGGTGTGTAGTGTTTCTTTAGTATTTCAAAGTATTTCTTTTCAGTTCAATGAAAGCGTGAGGAAATAGCCATATTGAATATATTCTCTATGATGTATTTAGATTGAACAAAAGCTTGTTCAAAAAAACATTGGTGATAATCCTGTAACACAATTTCAGGAATAAATTGAATAAAATAGAACAAAGTATCTGCATGTGAATAAAAACATAATGAAGCATGCAAAAAATTTGAAGCTAATTTTAAAATTTTAATACAAATGATAGCTAAAAGATAGAATTTCTTTGTTTAAAATATATGGTATAAAATATCGACGAGATAGATTTAAACTATTGAAAAAATAAAAAAAGATAATGTTTAAGTCAGAAACTTTCTATGTGGGTGATAAGTTATTACATTCAGTAATGGTTATATGAAATCCATAATAAGAAAAATTTTGAACAGTATTTATAAATTTTGCAACAAGATGCAAGATTTGAGAAATAATTATATAACAACAGCAAAACAACAAAACAAGATACTGAGTAACCTCAAATGAGGTGGTTACATTACACATTAGAAGAGAAAGCATTAATACTAATGTTATGAAAAGCGTCTGGTGAATTTAGGTTATAAAATTGGAAGGAGTGAAGAGAGATAAAATGCGTAAATACGGATGGTACAGTGGTTATGATGTACCAATCAACAGCGGCCGCACATTTTAGTGCACAGAACGAGAAATTGTTAGAAAAACTATGAAAATAATGGGGGATTTAAAATGTCTAATATTTACGATTGGTCTCTAAAGGCTGATGAAAATGCTTATTCAGATAGTATCATTAATTGGGCAGAAGGTCAGCCGCCTAGTTCTGTTAATGATAGTGCACGGGCGATGATGCAGCGCGTACGTGAATATCTTGCAGATAATGGAGGATCTATTAATTCAAGCTTTACAGTAAATGTGGATGATAAAACAACATTAATTACTTTAAAGACAGTTTCGCCTATAAAGAAATACAACAATGATATCGTCATACGTTTTAAAGCTTGTGGTGTAAATATTGGCGCGACAACCATAACTGTTAATAATATAGGAGAAAAGCTTATCTATAAAGCCACTGATGTGGGGGTTATACCATTAGAAGGTGGAGAATTTCAAACAGATGGCATTTATGAAATGGTATACAATAATGGTGTTTTAATAAAAGAGCATGAGGGTTGGTATTTATTAAATCCTACACCACCAAAGATAGAAAGTTTTCCCGCTGGATTCATTGCAACATTTGCTATGCAAAATGTGCCAAATGGTTGGCTTTTATGTGATGGTAAGGCCTATAAGCGTGAAGATTATCCGCTGTTATTCAATGCAATAGGTGATAAATGGGGAAAAGACAGCAATAAAACTTTTAAAGTTCCTGATTTTAGAGGCATGTTTTTACGCGGCTTTGATAATGGTCGGGGTTTAGATGGTGGTAGAAAGTTTGCGGATGAACAACAAGATAGCATAAAATCGCATACGCATATTGGGAGCATTGAAAACGCAGGCGAGCATGCACACAATTTTGAGTATCAAGGGGTAGGCTGGCCCGTTGGTGATATTGGAAGACTCCCGAATCATTATACTTATAATACGACCCTGAAAGGGAGAACAGCTTCTGCTGGTGCACATACACACAAGGTAACTCTTTCCCATACAGGTGAGGCAGAAACGCGCCCTGTTAATACAACCGTTGTCTATGCTATAAAATCATGAGTATGGTCGGGTCCATAAATAATCTATAGACCTTGATAATTTTGTTAACGCGGAGCAATTCCGCGTTATTTTCTATGCATATGAAGAGGAAATCTATATTGTTAATAGGATACTTGAGAGAGTCAAAAAACAATTTAAAAATGATTGAAAGAAAGAGTTGAGGATATAATTTATTTTATAATTGTATGATAATATAGGGAAAATATGTAAAAATCATTTAAACTGTACCGTGAAGTGATCTAGAGATACATTTTTTCATAAGGTGTTTTGATAGGGGGTAAGGTGATAAAATTATTCAACCTGAGGCATAAATAAAGTACAATATTTTAACGTTTTTTTGTGCAAAAACAGCATACCCCCGTATGAGTTAATTCATCTTATAAAGATATCTCTCACCTTGTTGTCGATTTCATTTCTTTGCATTGCCATGGTGGAGGCTTTATCTGTAAATGATAGTACTCCTTGAGTGGAATCATCATTATGCTTGTGAAGCAGAAGACAAACGCTATTTCTATACTCTCTCCTCATCCCTATATTTCGCATTGTTTTTGCATTAGGGGGGCTTACAAGAAGCGTTATTGAGTTTATTTTAAAGTTTTTATTCAATAGGTTAATTCTTTGTGATATGCCAATAAACAATTTTTTAATAGAAAGAGAAAAGTAAAAAATATTAGTATAAATTAATATTTATTTATAAAAAAAGTTAAAGTATATGTGTTATAAAGAAGATGTTACTATTAAAGCTACAAACAAATCTTTTGTGGAGGGGAGAAAAGTACTTGATTTCTATATGGTCCTTAGAAGATATAAATAATACACCCGTTATTATAACAAAGGCATTTGTACGCATTTCTTGAATCATTTTTATAAAGATAAAAGTGATAGAAAGAGTAGGAAAACGCATATTTATGTTGTATAAATTCGTATTATCTAACAGTTTGATAGCAAAACAAAACTTCACATGTTTTTAGTTACGTAAAATCTTGAAAGATTTTAAACTGGTAGTTTTTTCAAAAAATATCTTTAGGGTGCTTGGTCTTCTTTTTTAATGATAGATGACAAAAAGGAGTTCATATAAAAATAAAAAAGATTCTTGAATATTTGCGTGTTTTATTTTGCTATGGACTTTAGTTTTTAGATTGAAGCCGACAGCTTAGAGATCTAATTTCATAGGAGGATGCCGTTTGAGGGAGTATAAAAGGGATATCTTCTTTAGGTAATTCAGAAACGTTTAAAGAACAATGATAAACATTGCGGAGATTTTGTGTTGTCAAAACATTAGTTGCATTTCCTTCGCAATAAATCTCACCTTCCTTGAGCAAGATCATGTTATCTGCATAATGTGCCGCGAGATTGAGGTCATGAAGAACAGCAAGAACGCCGCCACCAGAATAGGAAAATTGTTTAGCAATATCCATAACGATGATTTGATGTTGAATATCGAGGCTAGCAATAGGTTCATCTAATATCATCCAGCGAGGAATCCCATTATGAACAGGTTTCCAGACTTGGCAAAGTACACGGGCAAGTTGTACTCTAGCTTGTTCTCCGCCTGATAATTGGTGATAATACAGGTTGCCATAATCAGAAAGGTCAACGCACTCTAAAGCTTTCTGGATAAGATTTTGCAATTCGGCTGTGGCAAAGGTAAATTGGTTTACAGAAAGACCAAGTCCTACAACTTCATGGACTAAGAATGGAAATACGAGCGTTGTTGATTGTGGTAGTACAGCGCGCATTTTTGCCATTACATGAGTTTTTGTTTGGCATACATTATAACCATTTAAGGTTATTTTTCCACTGTAAGGAATTTCACCACTCAGAGCTTTGATAAAAGTACTTTTTCCTGATCCATTAGGACCAATAATAATGGTAAAAGCGCCACTTTTAGCTTGAAGATTAATGTGTTTAAGAATCTTCTTCTTTCCGCGCTGAACACAAATATTTGTCGCTTCAATCATGAAAAGTCTGTTCCTCGTTTGCATATAAGGATCCATAGAAAGAAAGGTGCACCAAAAAGTGCTGTTACAATCCCAATCGGCAATTCTGCGGGGGCAACAATTAAGCGTGCAAACATATCAGCAAAAATAAGTAATGCTGCTCCCAGGAGAGCAGAGCAAGGAATGAGATAGCGATGATCAGGACCTATGAGCTGACGTAAAATATGAGGAACAATAATACCAATAAAACCAATACCACCACTGACAGCAACAGCACTACCACACATAAGAGCAACAAGGGGAATAGCAATATTTTTGACGCGTTGAATATGGAAACCAATATGGCCAGCAACAGCTTCTCCAAGAGCAAGGGCATTAAGTGCTCGTGATAAAAAGGGAGAGAAAAGAAGACCAATAACGATAAAAGGAAGAACGAGCCATACTTTTAACCATGTAGCGCCCGCAAGAGAGCCAAGACTCCAAAAAGTGATATCACGCAGTTGTTGGTCATTTGCGACAAAAATCAATGTTCCGACAACTGCACTGCTTAATGCACCAAGAGCAATACCAGCAAGCAGCATGGTTGCAATAGAGGTAAAGCTATTATGCGTTGCTATTATGTAGAGAATAATCGTTGATAAAAGTCCACCAAAAAAAGCACCTATGATAACTTTATAAGGCTCTAGAAAAGGTGCAAATGAAACAGGAAAAGCAATGCCGACAACAATTGCTAAGACTGCTCCAAGTCCAGCACCTGCTGATACACCTACAATTCCGGGATCTGCAAGAGGATTACGAAAAAGCCCTTGCATAAGAACACCGGAGACAGCTAAAGCTGCTCCAATCAATAATCCCAAGATAACACGGGGAAGCCTTATGTCTATGAGCACGAGGTAATCACGCGTTTTACTACTTACCGAAAAATCTTGTGTAAGCATCACATGGAGGAGATCAACGAAAGAAACTTTTGCAGCACCATTCAAGAGCCCACCAAAAATACTGAAGATAAGGAAGATTATTAAGCTTAATAATAAAATCTTCCCCTGCTTTGAACGGCTTATTTTTTTACCTTCTTTTGCTTCAGGTAAATGCATCATGGATGTACCGTCTACCATTTTTATCAGCTCTTACCGTTTTGATTTGCACCATAAAGTATCTCAATAAGCTCTCTTGATGCGTCTGCAGTGCGTGGACCAAATCCCAAAAAATACATGGCATCCATCTGTTTTATGGCATGATTTTTTGCTGCAGTTGTTGCTTGAACTGCCGGTATGGCTAAAATCTTATCAATGCTGGTTGATCTTGCACCATGTTTTACAAGTAAGATAACATCGGGATCTGATTTCAATAACGCTTCGCCGTTGAGAAGTTTATATCCTTTATAATCGGTGATAGCATTGATAGCGCCTGAAAGTTTTATCATACTATCAGCTGCAGTACCTGTTCCAGATGCCATGACGCGTCCATTTTGCACAGAGAAAACAAAAAGAACACGCTTTGGTCTTGTTACTTTCGCCAAAAGCGCATCGTTGTCTAAAAAATTACGCTTCAATTTCTCAATTAACGCCGCGGCTTGCACTTCCCGATGAATGGCTTGACCAACGAGGCGAATCTTTTCTATCACATTTTCACGGGAGTAGTCTTCTGGTATGATCACCAGAGGTATCGATGTTTTTTTGAGAATATCAATTGTTGAAGCGGGACCGCTTCCTTCAACAAGCAATATACCCTCTGGCGCAAGTGATAAAACACCCTCAGGTGAAAGAGCACGCATATATCCAAGCACAGGAAGCTTGAGCGCTTCTTGTGGGTAGACACTTGTACTATCACGGGCGACAAGTTGATCTTGGGCTCCTAATGCATAGACAATTTCTGTAAGTGCTCCGCCGATAGAAACAATTCGAGCATTTTCAGGAAAACGCGTTGCAGGTTCAGCAATTACTTGTTTAGAAAAACAAGTAAGAGAGAGCAGTAAACACATAAGAAAAAGGTTTGATAACCTATGTAAAAGAGATATGAACATGTCCAACCTTACCTTATCTTAGTTACTGCTGTTTTCTTGGCATGATGGCAAACTATTCAATAAAGAGCGCCAATCGTCACGTTCTTTTTGTCCCTCCTTGCGTACGCCAAAGAATTGAATAACCATCTCATCAGCTTTATCGAAAACTTCAAGTGAGCTGACATACCCATCAATCGTAGGCTTGCGAACACGCCATACCTTATAAAATCCAGAAACGAGTAAATGGAGGTGAAATTTCTGATCGAGAACATTAAGCCAAGGTCCCATTTGCTTAATGTTCTTTACTTGCCCAGTGAAAATTTGAATACATCCTTTATTACCAACAAAACACATAATTGGTAACTCTTGTTGTGCAACTTGTCTGAGCATCATTTCAACAGCTTCTATTTTTAACTCATCGGCAAACTCATTTCCGACATGTTTTACAGCATCATGTCGATTAATTTTCAGTTCAGAAATAATCTCATGAAGTTGATGCACATCAGTCATCTGGCGCCAACGATCTCGGAACTTTTCAACATCCAGCTTTGTCGTATCACATTGTACTGGAGTAAGAACGGGAGAAATATCAAGTACAGGTGATTGATCGTCATGAAGCAACTTTTCAACAAGTGCAGCCCATTCTTCCATATTTGTTGCGTCTTTAGAATAGAGTTTGAAAATGGCAATGCCATATTGATCAAAGAATTGCAAACTTTTCATAGGTGTTCCGAGAATAATCACATCATGCTCGAAACCAAACTTCCATTTTTTTGAAAAAACACGCAAGTCAATTTCACCGAGTGTTATCGGGATATGCTGGCTTTGAACAATTTTCTCAAAACATCCTGTTATTTCATGGACAGCATTATCATTCCGTGTCAATGCCATAACTGTGCCAAGTTTAGGAGCATTTTCCAAGAGAGTAGCGACATCAGCGCGTAGTTTTTTTGCTTTTCCAATTGTACAATAAGCCGCAATGAGTTCTGCTTCAGATATACCAATAGAGTCCGCGAAATCGCGGTTACGCATCTCTTTTTTTTCTTCACGCAAGCGAATAATCATTTCGGCTGTGTATGACATGGGCTTATCCTTATGTTACCTGTTTGAGGGTTAATTGTTTAATTTTTCAACTCAAAGACAGTAAGTCGAACCACTATCAACTAATGGTTCAACCTACTACCAAATAAGCCCTTTTTTTATTAACAGTAGAACAATAAAAACCGATAAATTGCAAAAAGCTAAAGCGTAAACCTCAAAATCTGTTGTTTAGAGAACAAGAAGAACAGAAACACAATGACTTATTCTTTATCGATCTAACCTTTTTAATTGATCTAATGGTTAACAAAAGTAACTAAAATTTTTGCACGAACGAAACTTTAAAGTTGCGACCAGGCTGAGTATAATAATCCTTCGGCGTTGAGCTTTCACCGGAAGGAAGATCTGATACATTCCAATATTTTTGATTGAACAGATTATAAACACCAGCCCTTATAACAGGACCCTTTTCACCAAATGGCTTCAACCAACCTGACACATCAATAATATTATAACCTGGAATTTTTTGATAGTCCGATTCCTTAGCAACTTTATCGCGTTTGGCAGATGAGGTAAGAACAACGTCTGCTCCCCAGATTTCTTTTGCATATCCGATCCCAACAATCGCTTTTAAAGCTGGAATTGAGTTAAGATATTCATCTTTATCAAGATCTTTTCCTTGCGAATAGGCAAGAGCAAAATTGCTATGGAATCCACCATTAAGAGCCAAATGTATTTTGGCTTCAGCACCATAAATACGCACATTCGCACGATTTATGTAATGGCGACGCGCAAATTTGAATTCCTCTGATGGCCCTTTATCTATAGTATCTATAAAGTCCTTGTATTGATTAAAAAAGGCACTGACTGAACCGCCGAAATTTCCATTTCCATACCTTATACCAACATCATATCCATTGCTTGTTTCTGCTTTAAGATCAGGGTTTCCCTTCACATAATAAGCAGAGGGTTTTATATAAGAGACATAAAGTTCTGGAATACGTGGTGCACGAAAAGCTTGCGCCCATTGAGCATAAAGTGTTACTTGATTACGAACATCCAGCTCCATACGTAATTTGGGAGAAAAACGTGAACCATTTCTTTCTGGAGGAAATTTGTCAGAAATCAGAGCTTTCTCATAAGAGGACGTTTTTTGAGGGATATATTTAAACCAATCATAACGAACTCCAGGTGTTATACGGAAATGGTTATCAGCAAAGCCAATTTCATCTTCGAAAACAAAACCCAAATTATAGCCATTCGCATCTGGTGAATCTGACCGATTAGCGGGTACAAAGAGACAGCCCCGTGCATTTTCCGCCAAATGACAATTATCTTTCCCTAACAAATAATGATGAAATTTAGATGATAAAACATTAGTGGCAATCTTTAACGTATGATCTACAGTGCCAATATGAACTTTCTTGAGAGCGTTAGCATTGATACCATAATTAGTATTACGCAAAAAATTATCTCTCAAAAAATCCCCTTTGGGGGCCCTAACACGAAATCCGGTCAGAATATGACGATTTGACTGTCTTTGCCAATAAATCTGCCCACGAAATGCATCAAAAAGTGCATCTTCATTGCCATTATAGTCATAAGAAAGAGAAAGGCGTTCACGGAGTTTGTCGTCCTTATCATAAACAGAACTAGGGGCATAATATCTCTCAGAAGCATTCAATGAATGTGTATCAATGGTGTGACCAAAACGCTCGGCGGTAAAACCAAGTCGGTGATTATCATCAAGGTATTGGTGAATTTTAAAGAGCAAATTATTTTGATCAAAATGAGCAGGGTTTTTACGTGTGCGCTCTCCATAGCCCTCTAAGGTTCCCATATTTTTGCGCTCATGACCTTCCGCATAA
This sequence comes from Bartonella sp. CL25QHWL, assembly GCF_042195335.1. Taxonomy (NCBI): domain Bacteria; kingdom Pseudomonadati; phylum Pseudomonadota; class Alphaproteobacteria; order Hyphomicrobiales; family Bartonellaceae; genus Bartonella; species Bartonella sp. CL25QHWL. The sequence goes on from NZ_JBHIOE010000002.1 coordinate 158,236, forward strand.
GAACCCTGGAAAAGCAAAAACGTTTGTTGAGCACGCATTGCAACAGCTTGATCTACGTGCCAACTATTATCAACAGAATGATAACCACCTTTTATAAGACCACCCCAATTTTTTCCTTCTGTGATAAGATCTTCAGGATCAAGGGTACGCAAAGCAACAATTCCTCCTAGCGCACCAGATCCATAAAGGCTAGAATCCGATCCTTGAATAATATCAAGTGTGGAAAGTGCACCAAAATCAAACGTTGTGTTACCACTATTTCCGCGGAATATATCGTCCAACCATGGAAGAACGATACCATCCATCGTTGTAAGAATACGGCTTGCCTCTAAACCACGAATGACAAAACTGTTATTCCCTGGGTTATAGGATACGGATGGATCAAGGCGATTAATATCATAGGCATCAGTTATTTGTTTTTCACGAATATCTTTCGCGGTTTTTCGACTCGTCAAAATAGTGACCGAATCCAAGGCCGTCCCTATTTTTTTCTCTTCAATAACAATTGGTTTGAGTTCAGTGACAGAAGCTCCATCATTACTTCGTGCGAAAACAAATGAAGGTATACAGACCGATAATGCACTTAAAATCACACAGCTTTTATAGATATTTTTTCGTCTTATTTGCATAACACATCACAACCCTTTTAACGTCCCCTCTCTGTTTTGAAATTTTATTTACATACAAAAAGGCTGGACCCGCTGATTAAAACTTGCCAGCCAAGTAGAAATGATTTTGAAAACAACACAAAATCACTGGAAAACCATATTAAACATGACAAAATCAGTCAAGAAAAAAGTTGCAATTTCAAAATAGCCTGTTTTAATGAGATTGAACACCAATATTAAGCTTAAAATAGTGGCAGAAAAAACGATGAATTTTGCAAATACGAAGCAATTATTAACTCTTTGGATTGGTGCATTTGTTGGAGCTTTCTTTTTGCATGTATTATTGGGAGCGCAGTTTTATTTTCAAAGTATTGGTGTAAGTAATGGCTTGCTCTCGTCGGAGATTATGCTGACTTTTGCGCAAGAAACTGTATATCCGGATGTTGATACAGACTTGCCAGATATTCATACAGAGTCGGATATTAATACAGAGCCAGAAGTATTACAGTCTGATCTCCTAGAGCAGGAGTTAGAAGGATTGCAATCCGTGGATGAAGTTCAATCGCAAGAACCTCAGCATATAGTAAAACAGGATGACTTAAAGTCTTTAGAAGACCCCCTTCCTCAAAAAGTGGAGCATAAAGCGTTTATCAAAAAAACAATACCGATGCCAAAGGCTGTAGTAAAGCGCTCCAATACAAAGGCGGTACGTTCTTCTTCCACCAATAAGGGCGGTGGTACAGCAGGGACTGAAGATATGTTGTTAATGGAGTGGTTAGCAAAGGTACAGTCACAATTAGAAAGGCAAAAAAATTATATTGTGGGACAGCGTACCAGTCATACAAAAGGAACGGTGAAGTTAGAATTTATGGTACATGAGCAGGGGAGTATTTTTTCTAGTCGTGTAGCAGTCTCTGCTGGTGATCCGGAACTTGATCGATTAGCGATGGCGGCACTTCAACGCATTGGTTCTTTTCCACCACCACCACCATCAAAAGTGAATAAAACAATCAGAGTATCCCTAATATTTAGCTGATTTCTTATGCGGGGCGCTTTTCTTATAATATATTGATTTATAATGATTGTTTATAATTTTAATGAAAGTTAAAATATAGTTTGTTCTAATTTTTTTGACGTTGAATTAATCAAAACCATTCGCTTACTTATGATATAAGTTGAGGGGGGGAGCATGAATAAAAACTTCTAAAAAGCAGCGAATATACTTCTTATGAATACTCTAAATGAAAGGGTTGTTGCAACATTGGGAGTTATGGGATGATAGAGCTATAGCTTTTATTAAGTAATTAAGTAAAGGTTAATCGTGTCTAATCGATTTTTATACCGTTCGTGAGAGGATTTTCGTAAGTACTTTCCAGATACACCGTTGTGAAATAGACTTAGAAACATTAAAATAAAACAAGAATATCAATAAGAAAAACATACTATTTTGGGATGCTCTGTTTTTGTGTGAAGGATGTGAACTTATATGTAAAAATGAGAAAAACAAAAAGCAAAGCTTCATCTTCATCATTAAAAGATATTGACATATTTAAAAGTCGTAAAACCGAATGAAAGGGAAGGGGCAGAAGAAAATTGTTTGTCTTTAAGGCTTTCTAACTCAATGAGTCTGTCTTTCTGTTATCAGAGATAATCCAAACGATATATATAACAACCTACTCTCTATTTGGTATAGAAATGTTATAAGCAGAAAAAAATAGTTTTAAAATATGCTGTTTCACAAGATTTGAATATTGACTAATAAGCAACAGTAAAAGGATGAGCTATTTGTTTCACTCTTCTCTTATATTTGTAATCTCTATGATATTGTCGTTTATGTTGAGAAGAAATGAACTATTTGTATGACATGTTGATTTATAATGATAATTCATCATTTTGTATTTAGAATAAAAGACCCGAATAGCGCAGGGTTTTCTTATTTTGAATTTATTGATACTGAATCAATTAAAATTACTTGCTTATACATCATAAGAAGGCTGGTATGTGGGTACTATTTAAAAAGGAATAAAAACACTTCTTATGAATGCTTTCAAATGCTATTTGGGAAGTTAAGGCATATTATTTCCGTCGACCAGAAAGCAGGTCGGTTTTTATATCTATTTTCCCAGTGAGTCTTGCTTTGTAGACACCATAATTTTCCATGACACGCATCACGTAATTACGTGTTTCTGTATAAGGAATACGTTCAATCCAATCAATGACGTTATCGAGAGATTGTCCTCGAGGATCGCCATAACGTTTTATCCATTCATTGACTCGACGGGGACCCGCATTATAGCCAATAAGAGTTAGTATATAGGATCCATTAAAACGTTCTAATTGTTCATTGAGAAAATGGGCACCTAATGTTGCATTATAATGAGCATCACTGCTAAATTTTTTAGGAGACCATGCGATTGAGTATTTTTTTGCCAGTGCTTTTGCTGTTGTAGGAAGCAATTGGAGTATACCTTGTGCACCTGCTTTTGATATGGCTGTTGGATTAAATTCGCTTTCTTGGCGTGCAATGGCATAGATAAGCGATTTTTCTTCTACAGAAATATTAGCAGAAGCTGGTATAGCTCCCAGAGGATGAGAGAGTGCACCAACATTTTTTCCCTGAAAAGCAGCCATTTTTCCAATTTTGAGGCTGGTATAATAGTCTCCATTTTTTTCTGCCATAACAGCCAGAAGAGCTAATTCACCGGGGCTTTCTATTCTTTTTCCGAGCTCTCTATAAAAAATTTTAGCAAAATCAGCATAGCCGGCTGCTTCAAGACGTTGAATTGCTTTGATCGCTTTTCGTGCACTAAAATGTTGTCGCTCAGCGGTTGTTGGTTTGGGAAAGAAAACTTTAAGCTTTTTTTGGTTGAGTCGTTCAGCGGCTAATTGACCATAGTAAGTTGCACCAAAATGAGCAGCGCGATGAAAGTATTGCTGGGCATTTTGATGTTCTTTTAGCGTTTCTGCTGTTCGTCCCATCCAGTAATATCCACGTGATGCATAAAAAGGTAAAGAAGAGAGTTGAGGAATACGTGAAAAATGCTGCATTGCTAATTTAGGGTTATGAAGAAACCGTAGTGCATACCATCCTGCATGAAACTCAGCATCGACGGCTAATGCAGATGTTATACCAGTGTGCGTTGCAACGAGTTGATAAGCAATTTTTGGTTTGTTTAAATCGAGCATTTCACGAGAAAGGGCGCGTTGTTCTTTCCACAATGAATGAGGGTTCATAAGGCGAAATGCATCGTTTGATGTTTTCATCATGAGTGCTGCGGCCGCATCATATTGCTCTGTTCGTCGAAGATGGCGTATTCGAGCAAACTGAAAAAGAGGATCTTTTTGCCATGATCTCTCTACAGCTTTTAATTTTTGTGTAGCTCTAGGATCATTTTTTTCAACGGCCACAAAAGCATTAAAAAGAGATTGAGCATGGGCTAATTTTGCAACGCGTGCTGCTGAATCAAAACGATGTGCATACAGCATAAACTGCATGCGTTTCAAATGATCAATAGGTTTTAATGCAGCGCTTGCATTTTTAAGAACAAATACTTCTTCTTTTGCACTGAGTTGTGTTTTATGCCACCATGGAGCAATAATGTGTTGAGCACGAGTGGTTTGTCTGGTTTCGATAAGTGCTTTAGCGAAGAGAGCCATCCCTTGTGCTGTTTGGGGCGGGTGATGAGAAAATTTTTGGATGATTGCGCGTGTAACGTTGGTTTCGTTAAGAAAAGCACGTTCAGCATTGCGTTGCATCGTTTCTATACCTGGCCATCCTTTTAGCATGTTGATTGCATTAAATATTTCAGAACTTGGTATATTCGCTTGGTTTGATACCCCCAGCGCCCATGTCAAAATATGACGATCAAGGCTATGTTTTTCCATTGAATTACGAAGATTTATTGTTTTTGCAATATTGTTGTTTGCTAGTGCATCTAGCCCAGCTTTCAGTTGCTGAAGTGTAGCAGTATTGTGTGATGTCGTGTGTATCTGTTGAAGAGGCTCTTGAGCTTCTTTTGTGGTAAAGGGAGTAGGGCGAACCAAAGGGATTGGCGCTTTCCCTTGCAAAAGGGGTGTTTGCGCGTATGCACTTGAAAATAAAATTCTTATTGCCAGTATAAGTGCAGTAAAGGTTGATACGAAAAGAGAGGTGGAGAATACACGCATAGAGAAAAGACCTTGAGACCTTGCTTTTTGTAAAAACTTAAGGATTTATAGAACACAAGCGTGAAAAACGCGTTAATATAGACGGCTTATTTTAAAGAACTGTTCAACATTTAAGGAGGGGCATTTTCATCTTATGAGGGCTTTTTTTGAAATTCATCTTGCTTCAATGATAGAGCAAGATTATGCTCTATTTAAAATTTATAAAAGGCGATTATAAAAAAATAAAAGCAAACATTATAGGGAGTTTATCATGCTCAAGGGAGCTATAACTGCGCTTATCACACCGTTTGATAACAAGGGCGCAATTGATGAGAAGGCGTTTTGTGATTTTGTTGAATGGCAGATCACACAAGGGATTAACGGTGTAAGCCCTGTTGGGACAACAGGTGAATCAGCAACGTTAAGTCATGAAGAACATAAGCGGATTATAGAATTGTGTGTTGAGCAGGTTGCAAAGCGTGTTCCTGTTGTTGCTGGAGCGGGATCAAATAGCACAAGCGAGGCTGTAGAGCTTGCACAATACGCGCAAAAAGCGGGTGCAGATGCAGTTTTGGTTGTCACTCCCTATTATAATAAACCAAATCAATCTGGTTTATACAAGCATTTTTCTTCCATTGCCAAAGCTGTTTCTATTCCGATTATAATTTATAATATTCCTGGTCGTTCTATTATCGATATGGCTGTAGAAACGATGAAAGACCTTTATCAAGATTTTAACAATATCATTGGTGTTAAGGATGCAACGAGCAGAATTGAGCGCGTTAGTGAACAAAGTGAAAAGTGTGGAAAAGATTTTGTGCAGCTTTCCGGTGATGATTGTACGGCGTTAGGTTTTAATGCACATGGAGGTATGGGGTGTATTTCAGTTTCCTCCAATGTTGCTCCGAAGCTTTGTGCAGAACTTCAAGCAGCTTGTTTTCGTGGTGATTATAAAACAGCACGAGAATTAAATGATCGCTTGATGCCTCTTAATCGTGCTGTGTTTATTGAACCTAGTCCAGCAGGTATTAAATATGCTGCTGCAAAATTAGGATTTTGTGGTGATACTGTGCGTTCTCCTATTGTTCCATTAACAGAAAGAACAAAGAAGATTATTGATGCAGCCCTCAGTCATGCTGGTCTTTTAAAAGCATAAAATGATATTGACAAAGCCATGAATAAAAAAAAGAACGCGCCCGTACGGAAAATAATTGCTGACAATCGTAAAGCACGTTTTAATTTTGAAATCCTTAATAATCTCGAGGCTGGTCTTGTCCTTCAGGGAGCGGAAGTGAAGTCCTTACGTTCTAATCATGCCAATATTGCTGAAAGCTATGCGAGTTTTGAGAATGGGGAATTATGGTTAGTAAACAGCTATATTCCTGAATATACGCAGGCTAATCGTTTTAATCATGAACCACGACGTTTGCGCAAATTATTACTTTCAAAACGTGAGATGGCACGTTTTTTTAATGCAACGTCTCGTGAAGGAATGACACTTGTTCCTCTCAAACTTTATTTTAATGAACGAGGGCGCGTTAAGTTGGAGATCGCTCTAGCGCGGGGGAAAAAGCTTCATGATAAGCGCGAAACGGAAAAAAAACGTGATTGGGGACGTGAAAAAGCAAGACTTTTAAAAAGATATGGATGATGGATGCAATTTCGATATTCTTTATTTATAGCACTTTTTAAAACAGTTTTAGCATTGATCTAAGTATGTTTTTGCTGCTTGAAAGATTTGGTGAAACATGGCGTCTGTCAAGCGCCCAGTATTTGTATTATAACGAGAACAGTGATAGCTCGAAAAGATGCGTAATCTGCCGATGTTATTGATTTCACCATGTCCAAAAGGGTGAGATAAAACTTTTGCATTAAGGGCACGTATCGTTGAATGGTGCGCAATGGTGCCTAAGGTGATAACGGCTTTAAGTTTGGGAAGATTTGTTAAAAGAGGTGAGAAGAAATAGCGGCACGTGTTAATTTCTGCACCGGTGGGTTTATTTTCTGGTGGAACGCAACGAACAGAGTTAACGATTGCTGCATCAATAAGTTCAAGAGTATCGTCTGCTCTTTCTTCAAAGGCTCCTTGGGCAAAACCAAACTTTTTTAAAGTTGAATAAAGTAAGTGCCCAGCATAATCACCAGTAAATGGACGTCCAGTTCGATTTGCTCCGCGCAATCCAGGAGCAAGCCCAACAATAAGAAGGCGTGTTGTGTCGGGCCCTTTATGAGGAAAGAATGGGCGCACCGGTGCGTTATACCAACTTGGTTCTTTTACACGCCAGCCAGCGATAAATTGATGAAGCCTAGGACATAAATTGCAATTTTGGGGTGGTTCTGGGCAAAGTGATGTTAATTGGCTATTCATGGTGTTAGGCATCAATCGTTTTTCTATTTTTTTGAGTCTTTTATAGCGTATATGACGGGTTATGTTTTGATAAACAATCTATAATGAATATAAATAAACTTTTTTAGAAGAAAGTTTAATATAAACTTATTGCTAATTATTGTGTAAGAGGTCATCTTTCAGTAATTTATTCGATGAATAAGAGTGCAATACACATGATGTTCAAAGAAAAAAAGTTTTCTCTTTAGATAAAGATATTATCATAAAAAGTATGCGTAAGGCTGCCGTTATTGCAAAGGATTTTAAATAGCTGGTATTCCTTTTAAAAGGATGAATACTCCAGACAAACATTTTATCAAGAAAGACCGTCCTTTGTTTGAAGTCAATCTATTGGAATGCTTTTACGAGAAACTTTGATAACGAGCATGAATAGGTTATACATTTTTATAAATTTTCCAAGAATTTTCTTAAATAAGTTCTTTAATCAAAAAATATAAAAGTTTGTGTTGTTTTTCTTGTGTTTTATTTTGATTATTGTATATACTCCTTTATCCGCTATTAAATTTTTTTATTTGAGAAAGAGGCATAAATGGCCCGCGTAACGGTAGAAGATTGTATTGATAAAGTTGACAACCGCTTTGAGTTGGTACTTTTAGCAGGTCATCGGGCGCGTCAGATTTCACAAGGAGCGCAGATTACGGTTGATCGCGATAATGATAAAAATCCAGTTGTTGCTTTGCGTGAAATAGCAGAAGAAACATTGTCGCCTGCTGATTTAAAGGAAGACCTTATTCATTCGCTGCAAAAGCATGTGGAAGTAGATGAGCCAGAAATGGCAAGTGAATTTATTACCCATTCAGGTGAAGCTGAAAGTGTTTTTAATACGTCATCGCAAGAAGAAGGTACTTCATTTGATCATATGTCAGAAGAAGAGCTTTTAGCGGGTATTGAAGGTTTGGTTGTTCCAGAAAAAAGTGACGATTATTAATTGCAGCAATTTATGTTACAGGAGTAAAGATACTTTGTCATGTGAGGAGCAATTATTTTTCGTGTCTTTTATTAATAGGACGTGTTCAATAAAGATTAGGGGTGTGAAAAGATAAAGGATATGCTCGTATGATGCGTCAGTGTGAGCTTGTTGGACGTGTTCAACGTTACAAGTCTGACGTAGATGAGGCTCTTTTAAACAGGGCCTATGATTATGCAATGAAAAAGCATGCGCATCAAAAGCGTGCGTCAGGTGATCTTTATTTTTCTCATCCTTTAGAAGTTGCTGCTATTTTGACAGATATGCGGTTGGACGAGGCAACGATTGCTGTTGCTCTTTTGCATGATACAATTGAAGATACAAGCGCTACACGAGCAGAAATTGATCAGCTTTTTGGTTCTGAAATTGGGAAGTTGGTTGAAGGGCTTACAAAGCTTAATAAGCTTGATCTTGTATCAAAGAAAGCCGTACAGGCAGAAAATCTTCGTAAACTTCTTATTGCTATTTCTGATGATGTTCGTGTTCTTTTAGTCAAACTTGCTGACCGTCTTCATAATATGCGTACCCTTGGTGTTATGCGTGATGATAAACGTCGGCGAATTGCTGAAGAGACGATGGATATCTATGCGCCACTTGCAGGCCGTATGGGTATGCAGGATATGCGTGAGGAATTAGAGGATCTCTCTTTCTTTTATTTAAATCCAGAAGGCTATCGTACGATTACCAATCGACTTTCTGAATTATTGAAACACAACCGTGATTTGCTTTCCACAATTGAAAATGAATTGACAAAACTTTTTTTGGAGCATGGCATTAAAGCAGATGTTAAAAGCCGTCAGAAAAAATCTTATTCAGTCTTTCGCAAAATGGAAAGTAAAGCATTATCTTTTGAACAATTATCGGATATTTTTGGATTTCGTGTGATTGTTGAGTCCGTGAATGATTGTTATCGTGCTCTTGGTGTCATTCATACGACATGGCCAATGGTTCCTGGTCGTTTCAAAGATTATATCTCTATACCAAAGCAAAATGATTATCGTTCTATTCATACAACAATTGTTGGCCCTTCAAGACAACGTGTTGAGTTGCAAATTAGAACGGCTGCTATGGATGAAGTTGCTGAATATGGGGTTGCTGCTCATTCCATATATAAAGAGCGCGGTTCCAATTATTCGACTGTGAAGTTATCAAGTGAAACGAATGCCTATGCATGGTTGCGTCAAACGATACAATCTTTGTCTGATGGAGATAATCCAGAAGAGTTTTTAGAACATACAAAACTTGAGCTTTTTCAAGACCAAGTTTTTTGTTTTACGCCGAAAGGTCGATTAATTGCTTTTCCTAAAGGAGCTACGCCTATTGATTTTGCTTATGCCGTCCATACAGACATCGGTGATTCTTGTGTGGGTGTAAAAATCAATGGTCGTATTATGCCTTTAATGACCAAATTAAAAAATGGTGATGAGGTTGATATTATTCGCTCACACGCTCAAATTCCGCCAGCAGCATGGGAATTTCTTGTTGTCACAGGTAAAGCACGTTCAGCTATTCGACGAGCAAGTCGTGCAGCGGTACGTAAACAATATTCGGGTTTAGGATATCGTATTCTCGAGCGTTCATTTGAATATATGGGAAAGCAATTTTCAAAAGACCTTTTGAAGAAAGTTTTGCCACGTTTAGCACGTAAAGATGTAGAGGATGTATTGGCTGCTGTTGGGCGTGGAGAGCTGTTTTCCGCTGATGTGATTAAAGCGGTTTATCCTGATTATCAAGATCACCGTGTGGTACAAAAGTCATCTTTTAGGCCTGGGGAAGAAGGTTGGTTTAATATTGAAAATGCTCAAGGTATGATTTTTAAAGTTCCAGAAAATGAAAAGAATGCAAAGGTCGAGAATCATCAATCTAAAGCATTGCCTATTAGAGGAACCCGTGGAGATATACCCGTACGTTTTTCACCGGAAGGAGCAGTACCTGGAGATCGGATTGTTGGTATTATGCAGCCAGGAGCTGGGATCGTTATTTATCCAATACAGTCTTCAGCTTTGATGGCGTATGATGATCAGCCAGAACGATGGATTGATGTTCGCTGGGATATTGATGCCCAAATGAATGAACGTTTTCCTGCACGGATGAATATTTTGGTTGTAAATAGTCCTGGTTCTTTGGCTGAAATTACACAAATAATTTCTGCTAACGATGCCAATATCCAAAATTTATCTTTTATCCGTACAGCACCAGATTTTACAGAAATTATGATTGATTTGGAAGTGTGGGATTTAAAACATTTGAATCGTATTTTTTCTCAATTAAAAAAGGCAGGTTCAGTAAGTACAGTACGGCGGGTTCATGGATAAAAAGAAAGATTTAGCAATGAATACACAAGATGTCATTGATATTTTTAAACAAGCAGATGCTATTCTAGAAGGGCATTTTATTTTAACATCGGGGCGCCATAGTGCGACTTATATGCAAAAAGCGAAAGTATTCATGCATGCTGACTTGACAGAAAAGTTATGTCGTGGATTGGCTGAAAAAATCAAAAAATCTATCGAGGAAAAAATTGATTATGTTGTTGGGCCCGCAATTGGCGGTCTTATTCCTTCCTATGAAACTTCACGTCACCTTGGTGTTCCTTCTCTTTGGGTAGAGCGTGTAAATGGCATCTTTGAATTGCGTCGTTTTGAAATCAAGAAGGGTGCACGGGTTGTTATTGTTGAAGATATTGTGACAACGGGTCTTTCCATTCGTGAGACTGTTGAAGCGCTTGTTGCAGCAGGAGCAGAGGTATTGGCCAGTGCATGTATTCTTGATCGTTCTGGTGGTAAGGTCAATGTTGGAGTTCCATTGATTGCGCTTGCTGAATACGAGATAACCTCTTATGCTAGTGATGCTCTTCCTGCAGAGCTTTCTGTTCTTCCAGCGATTAAACCAGGCAGTCGAAATATTTAATTGTCTTTCTATTTTTTTTTTGTGCAAAAGCTTAAAAAGATTAATTTGGATGATATAGGTTATTTCATTATCAAAAGATGTATATTGAGAGTCATATGCTTTTTCGTCGTCGAGAACCAATAGATTTTGTAACGCGTATTCGACTTTGGTTATGGCCACGTCGTTCATTTTCTCGCTCATTTTGCTACATATATAAACGTATTTTGCGTATATCAGCAACACCGCATGAGGTAGCATTAGGGGTTGCTGTTGGCATTTTTTTAGCTTGTTCCCCTTTCTTTGGGCTGCATATTATTTTGGCAATATTTTTTTCTTGGCTTTTGCGTGCAAACTTTGCTGCCGCAATCATTGGGACGATTTTTTCTAATCCACTCACATTTTTATTGATTATCATGGCTGATTATAAAGTAGGGTACTTTTGTTTATCACTTTTTAGCGATGTCAAAGAGATTTCTCTTTCGCAAATTCGTGCTCTATTTAATGGTTTGACATTGTCAAATCTCTCTCTCCTCTTTAAAGGCGCATGGGACACAATTATGAGTCCTATGATTTTAGGTGGAACTCTTTTAGGTATTGTTTTTGGTGGTTTATCTTATATAGGTGTTTACAGAGCAACGGTTCGTTTTAAACAAAAGCGATATCAAAAGATTATAAAAAAAAGGCGTTTAAAGAAGCGTTCATCGCCTGTATTAAAACAGAAATAAATTTGAGAAAGATCGGGTTAATATCTTATGATTATTGGTCTTGGAAATGATCTGGTTGATATACGACGTATTGAGAAAATGTTGGTTCGTTATGGTGAGCGTTTTATCCAACGTATTTTTACGGATATTGAAAAAAATAGATCTGAAAATCTCAAAAAAAGCTCCTCTTCCTATGCAAAAAGATTTGCTGCTAAAGAAGCATGTGCTAAAGCCTTAGGAACGGGAATCGCTTGTGGTATCAATTGGAAAGACATGGGGGTAGTTAATTTGCCATCTGGTAAACCAATAATGCAATTAACAAATCGTGCGCAAATGCAACTTCAAAAGTTATTACCTCCTCATCATGATGCAGTTATTCATCTTAGCATAACAGATGATTTTCCTTGGGCACAGGCATTTATTATTATCGAAGCACTTCCACGTGGATAGATGGCGTGAGAGATTGTGCTTTTGTTATTTGAATATTATGATGAAAAAAAATTATATCTGTGATGAGAAGGCAGTTGGTGATGATCCAAAAAGATAAAGTGCATAAAAAAGAAAAAAAAGGTGGGATTCGTGAATTTATTTCTGTTTTAGTACAGGCTCTGCTTTTAGCAGCGTTTATTCGGACACTTTTTTTTCAGCCGTTTAGTATTCCTTCCGGTTCAATGCGTCCTACTTTGTTGGTGGGAGATTATCTGTTTGTTTCTAAGTATGCATATGGGTATTCTCATTTTTCCATCCCCTTTTCTCCCCCTCTTTTTTCTGGACGGATTTGGGCATCTCAACCTCAACGTGGAGATGTGGTCGTTTTTCGCTTACCAAGTAATCCGAAGATTGATTATATAAAACGCGTTGTTGGGCTACCAGGTGATCGTATACAAGTCCGTCAAAGTGTTCTTTATATTAATGATGAGGCTGTTTCACGTCACTTTATGGGGGAGATTAATAATTCTGATATAACAGAGGTTAACTATCCTGTTGAGGTTTATCGCGAGACAATGCCTAACGGTGTCAGTTATGATACACTTGATTTAGCTTTCATCCCGAAAGTTGATGATACAAAAGTTTTTGAAGTTCCTCAAGGACATTACTTTATGATGGGAGATAACCGCGACAATTCAGATGATAGTCGTTTAGATGTAGGCTATGTTCCAGAAGAAAATCTTATTGGTCGCGCGAGCGTGATTTTCTTTTCTATCAGTAACGGTTCAAGTGCTTGGCAGATTTGGCGCTGGCCATTTGATGTGCGTTGGAAACGTTTGTTTTCTTTCATAAATACGGTTCATGATTTGCCGCTTATCAAGCAAGGAAACAACGATGAAACGTCTCATGATTGATCAGCTTTTCAAGCTGACGGGGCATCGTTTTAAAGATGAAGAGAGGTTAACGAAGGCATTAACACATTCGAGTGTACAAGATTCGGAACAGGGAAATTATGAACGACTAGAGTTTTTAGGGGATCGGGTTTTAGGGCTTTTGATTGCGGAAATGCTGTATCAACTTTTTCCTCAGGCAAGTGAAGGTGAATTATCAGTCCGTTTGAATCATCTTGTCAATGCGCAGACATGTGCTGATATTGCGCGTGAAATGAGGCTTCCTGATATGATCCGTGTTGGTTTTGAGATGAAAAATTTCGAGGGGCGTCGACTTATCAATATGCATGCAGATGTCGTGGAAGCTTTGATTGCCGTGATATATCTCGATGGAGGATTGGAAAGTGTTCGCCCTTTTATTCAAAAATATTGGCAAAGTCGGGCAAAGAAAATGGATGCTGGTCGACGTGATGCCAAGACAGAATTACAAGAATGGGCGCATATCCAAGGCAATGCACAACCACATTATCAGGTTATCAAACGTTCAGGTCCCGATCACGATCCTGTTTTTATGGTAGAGGTCAGTATTTCTGGGTTTGCTTCAGAGATTGGGCAGGGAAGCTCCAAAAGATATGCCGAAAGAATGGCAGCTGAAAAAATTTTGCGACGAGAGGGTGTATGGAAAACAGTGGGAAAAAATGATCATGAGTGACGTTATGAAAACGCGTTCTGGATTTGTTGTGCTTATTGGGATGCCTAATGCCGGTAAATCGACACTGGTTAATCAATTGGTTGGAACAAAGGTTTCAATTGTAACGCATAAGGTACAAACAACACGAACTTTAATCCGCGGTATTGTCATTCATGATGATGTGCAAATTGTGTTGGTCGATACACCGGGTGTTTTTCGTCCCCATAAGCGCTTAGAACGAGCCATGGTCTCTGCTGCTTGGGGAGGGGCTAAGAGCGCTGATGTTCTACTCGTTTTAATCGACGCTCAAAATGGTCTTTCGGATGAAGTTGATATGATGTTAGATATTGTAAACAATCTGAAACAAGAAAAAGTTCTTGTTCTTAATAAGGTTGATACAGTTGTTAAATCATCTCTTCTAGCGTTAACCACTAAAATAAATGAACGTGTAAAGTTTGCGCAAACATTTATGATTTCTGCTCTAAACGGTTCTGGTTGCAAGGATTTACTTCATGCGTTGAGTAATATGATGCAGGAGGGGCCATGGTATTATCCGGAAGATCAAATTTCTGATATGCCCATGCGTCATCTTGCTGCTGAAATTACGCGTGAAAAACTTTTTCTTCGTCTTCATGATGAACTTCCTTATTCCTCAACGGTTGAAACAGAAAGCTGGGAAGAGCGTTCAGATGGTTCCGTTAAAATTAATCAAGTTATTTATGTCGAGCGTGAGAGTCAGAAAAAAATTGTCTTAGGAGCAAAAGGCGATACAATTAAAGCGATTGGACAAGCAGCACGTAAAGAACTCATGGAAATTATGGATCAAAAGGTTCATCTTTTTCTCTTTGTGAAAGTGCGCGATAATTGGGATACCGATCCAGAACGTTATCGCGAAATGGGATTGGATTTTTTAAAATAAGATTTTTAAAAAATAATTAAAGTAAAATGAAGTGGAAAGAACAAGCCGTTATTCTTGGTACGCGCCAATATGGTGAAACAAGTGTTATTCTTGAGATTATGACACGTGAACATGGTCGTTATATGGGAGTGGTAAAAGGGGGGCGGTCGCGTCGTATGGCAGCTCTTCTTCAACCTGGAAATTTTGTGGAGGCTGAATGGTGGGCTCGTTTAGACGAACATTTGGGACTTTTTCGGCTTGAAGCTCTTGATTTACATGCGGCACGATTAATCTGTCTACCAGAAGCACTTTATGCTTTGCAATTGATAGCTTTTCATTTGCGGCTTCTTCCCGAACGTGATCCGCACCCCATTTTATATGATATTTTACACCTTTTTATGCAGAATTTTGATGAACCATTTGTAAATGCAGAATTGCTTGTACGTTTTGAAATGCGGCTTCTTGAAGAACTTGGTTTTGGTCTTGATTTATCTTGTTGTGCTGCAACAGGTCGTCAGGAAAGGCTTCATTACGTATCACCAAAATCTGGACGGGCTGTCTGTGAAGAAGCAGGGGAACCTTGGAAAAAAAAGCTTCTCATTCTACCACAGTTTCTTGTACAAAGAACGACTCGTCCTGCTGATTTTAGTGACATAATAAATGGTTTTATACTGACGGGTTTTTTTCTTATGCGTCATGTCTGGGAGCCACGAGATATAAAGCAGCCGTCAGTGCGCATGAATATGATACAATTGTTTGAGCGCCAATTTGGTGTGCAGGCATTAATTGGTTGATCTGATGATAATTGAATGGGAAAATGAGAATTTTAAAGACAATTGCTGAAGTCCGCCAATATACTTCAGAGGAACGACGTTTAGGTTTTTCGATTGGTTTTGTTCCAACAATGGGGGCATTGCATGATGGACATCTTGCATTAGTACAGTATGCAAGAGCAATGTGTGATCGCGTAGTGGTTTCTATTTTTGTCAATCCAAAGCAATTTGGACCTCAAGAAGATTTTTCTCAATATCCAAGAGATTTGAAGGGCGATTGTGCTTTGTTAAAAGAAGCAGGTGTTGAATGTGTTTTTGCTCCTTCTGTAGATGAAATGTGGCCACTGGGGAATGATACAATTGTACAAGTGAAAAAATTATCACGTATTTTGATGGGAAAATTACGTCCGGGGCATTTTTGTGGTGTAACAAGCGTTGTTGCTAAACTTTTTAACATTGTCCAACCAGATAAGGCTTTTTTTGGGGAAAAGGATTTTCAACAAATTTTAATTATTCGGCGTATGGTTGAAGATTTGGCTTTTCCTATTGAAATCGTTGGAGTTCCTATTCTACGGGAGTCAGATGGTGTAGCTTGTTCTTCACGCAATCAGCTTTTAACATTAGAAGATCGTAAAGCTGCCAAAATTATTCCTGAAAGTGGAAAAGCTGCTGAAAAGCTTTATCATGAAGGTGAACGGTCGGTTGATAAATTATGCAAAACTGTTCGTGATATTTTACAACAAGAAACGCGTGCAATCATTGAAGCGATAGATTTACGGGATATGGAAACTTTATGCGTGGTTAAAGGAACATTGAATAAACCGGCGGTTTTACTCCTTACTGTCCGCTTTGGTGAGGTAAGGCTGATTGATCAATATATATTGCAAGAGAAGAGTGGAAAATGAGTGTACATAAAACCGTAAAGCGTATAACATCTTCCGAAATACGTGCAAGAAAGGGACAACAGCCAATTGTTTCTTTAACAGCTTATCAAGCTTATACTGCGCGGATTGCTGATCCATATTGCGATATCCTTTTGGTTGGTGATAGCGTTGGGATGGTTGTGTATGGGTTTGAGACAACGCTTCCTGTTAATTTAGATATGATGATTTCACACGGGAAAGCCGTGGTGCGTGGATCTCAAAAAGCTCTTGTTGTTATTGATATGCCTTTTGGTTCTTATGAGGAAAGTCCAGAGCAAGCTTTTTTAAATGCATCGCGCATTCTTGCACAAACGGGGTGTGGTGCAGTTAAGCTTGAAGGGGGCGTTTATATAGCCGAAACAATAGATTTTTTGTGTAAACGTGGCATTCCAGTGATGGGGCATATCGGTCTTACACCCCAAGCAATGAATCGTTTTGGTGGTTTTAAAACACAAGGACGCAAGGAGAATGATTGGCAAAGAATTGAAGCAGATGGAGCAGCGATTGAAGAGGCAGGTGCTTTTGCTGTTGTTTTAGAAGCAATGGTCGAACCTTTAGCGGTGAAACTGACAAATAAGCTTTCTATCCCTACGATCGGTATAGGGGCGTCCAATCAATGTGATGGGCAAGTATTGGTTATGGAAGATATGTTGGGCTATGGTTCTCATGTGCCAAAATTTGTACGCCGTTATGGAGACCTTGAACAAGCCATGGAAACTGCAATAAAGAATTATGCAGAGGATGTCACATCTCGTGCTTTCCCCGCGGATAATGAAGTTTATAAACTAAAATAAACTTCAGTTTAAGATGAAAGGTTTGACAAGAGAACATTTGTTATTTTGATAATGAATGTGCATTTTTAATATATTTTGTATGCAATTTGAACTGTGATTTTTTCCATTTCTTTAATGAAGTCATGCCTCTCATGCAAAACAGAACGCCATTGGGTCGCTAATTCACGTGCTTTTTTAAAGAAAGCTTTCTTAAGGTACCCAATCCTATTTCGCGACGGCGTTCGTGAATAGTATAGTGGTAAGTCCCTTATGAAGTGTATAAAATTTATAGAGCACTCCCGTCTTTACGCTTCATAAGAGAGCAAGCCGGCATCATCACGCACTTTGCCAATTTTCAATGTTGCGACAGCGCTTAGCACTTGAGATAGTTCATAAGAGGCATTTTAATTCTTTCTTTAAAAAGTTTTATCTACACGCCAGCCCCACTTGTGGTGTGCAAGAGAATGATTTTGATTGATTCAATATAAACAGATTTGAAATGAGTGAAGCTTACGATATTAGGAGCTCTCATTCAAAATGAAAAAACAATGAATTATTATTATAAGTCAGTGTGATGATTCTGTAATGACAAGGAATCAACAATGCGAAGAGTCTATAATCTTTGGGCATCCAAGTCATTAAAGCGCGTTAAAAATGCGTTTTCAATGTGTTGTGTAGAATAGGGGGATAAATTAAGATCATCGGGTAGAATATTATTGGGAGAGCCAAAATAGCGAAGGGCTTCTTCTGTATTAAATCCAGCAAGCGTAATCGCTTCATAATAGGCAGCAATACGGTCGGCTTGTTTAATTTTTTTTAAAAGTTTTTGAGAAAGATCAACGGGAAGAGAAAAGCGCATGTGGATAGCATCTTGGATGCGTTTTTCAACGCGTTCATATTGTTTTCCTATGACAGCTTTAAAAGGGGAAATCATATCGCCGATGACATATTCTGGAGCATCATGAAGAAGGGCATAAAGACATTCGTTGCTTCCCGATTGTGGAAAAAGTTTTTGAAATATTTGTTCAACCAAAAGTGAATGTTGTGCAACAGAATAGGCATGCTCTCCTCGTGTTTGACCGTTCCAACGTGCCACGCGAGAAAGTCCATGGGCAATATCTTCAATTTCAACATCAAAAGGAGAAGGGTTGAGAAGATCAAGTCGCCTTCCAGAGAGCATTCTTTGCCAAGCGCGGGCTTCTCCATTTTTTAATAATTCAGCTTTAGCCATGAGTGTTTTCTATAGTATTTTCAGGAAAGGTAAAATTCATATTTTCAGCAATGCTTATAGTGACAGGAATGTTTTTTACAGTAAAGGGGATGTTATGATCCATAGCATCTTTGACGTGGTCAATACGCATTAAAGCAAGAGCCTCATTTTCTACACATGTTCCCAAGTAGCCAATTACTTTTGTTTCTGCTTCAATGCTAGATTGAGGGGTTAATTCACACTGGCCTTTTACAATAAAAATACGGCGACGTGCTGTACGGCGGTGGTGCATTCGTGAAACAATTTCTTGTCCAATATAACATCCTTTATTGAATGCAAGTCCATTGATTTGATCGTAATTAATATCATGAGGAAAGACTTTGCCAACTTCATAGTCTTGACCACTTTCCGCAATTGCATAACGGATACGCAATCGATTCCATGTGTCATGATATTCTGAAGTTAAAAAAGGTTTTTTGCTATAGATTCGTATTATTTTTTCTTGTTGTGGGAAGCGTTTATCAACAAAACTTGAATCAAAATTTAAAGCATCTGATTCATTATTCAAAGAAACTGTAACAAGCTCTTGGAATGGTTGTGTAATTTCTACTTTTTTGCGCAGCTTATAGAGCAACAGACGCTTATGGAGCGTATCAGCTAAAGGCATCCTGATATCAATCAGGTAACCATCTTCTTTTTTTCCGATAAGAAAATCAGCAAGAACCTTTCCTTGTGGGGATAAAAGGGCTCCAGGGAAAAGTTCCTGTGGACTGATTTTTTTTACATCTGTCGTGATCAGGGATTGTAGAAAATCTGTTGCTTCTTCGCCTGTAATTTGAATAAGCCCGCGGTTTTTTAAGCAAATGGCATTTTGTTTTTTAATCATGGTTCTTGCCTTTCTGCTCAAAGTTACATAATCGATAAGTGAGCAATATGTAAGGAGCGTGGTTATGTTTAAAACATTTGATACAATTTTTAAAGGTGCAACACTTGTGAATCATGATGGAAGAAGCAAGCGTGATATTGGTATTACAAATGGTCGTATTGCTGAAATAGGCGACCTTACATGTGCATCGGCTAGTGAGGTCATTGATTGTACAGGGCTTCATATTTTACCAGGAATTATTGATAGCCAAGTGCATTTTCGTGAACCAGGAAATGAATATAAGGAGGATTTGGAAAGTGGCTCGTATTCTGCTGTGTTAGGGGGGGTTACGGCAGTTTTTGAAATGCCTAATACCAGTCCATTAACAACATCAGAAGAAACATTAAGCGATAAGGTTAAACGCGCATTTCATCGAATGCATTGTGATTTTGCATTTTGGGTTGGAGGAACGCGTGAAAATGCTCATGAATTGTCTGAATTAGAAAGACTTCCTGGTGCGGCTGGAATTAAAGTCTTTATGGGGTCCTCTACCGGTGATCTTTTGGTTGATGATGATGAAAGTGTACGCCTTATTTTGAAGAATACACGCCGTCGTGCGGCTTTTCATTCTGAAGATGAGGCGAGGCTCAAAGAGCGTAAAATATTGCGTATTGAAGGTGATGCATCGTCACATCCGATTTGGCGTGATGAAGTTGCGGCATTAAAATGTACGCAGCGTTTGGTAAAAATTGCTCATGAGACGAAGGCTCGCATTCATGTGTTACATCTTTCGACAGAAGAAGAAATTGATTTTCTAAAAAAACATAAGGATGTTGCAACAATTGAAGTGACACAACATCATTTGACACTCACGGCTGATGATTATAAGAAGTTTGGTACATTAATTCAGATGAATCCGCCTATTCGTGAATTGCGCCACCGTGAAGCTCTTTGGTACGGTGTTCAACAAGGAATAATTGATGTCTTAGGCTCAGATCATGCGCCTCATACTCTTGAAGAAAAACTTCAACCTTATCCCTCTTCACCTTCAGGTATGACAGGCGTGCAAACAACAGCAGCAATTATGTTGACACATGTGAATGCAGGAAAAATATCTCTTGAACGTTTTGTTGATCTCACTTCACATGGCCCTAGTCGTATTTTTGGTATAAGCTGTAAAGGGCGCATTGCTGTTGGGTTTGATGCTGATTTAACCATTGTTGATCTTAAGAGAGAAGAAATTATTACGAATAGCTTAATTGGTTCTCGCGCCGGTTGGACACCTTATGATGGTCAAAAAGTTAAAGGTTGGCCTGTTGGGACTATTATCCGTGGTATGCGCGTTATGTGGGAAGGTGAAATTGTCACACCTTCACAAGGAGAGCCTGTTAAATTTATGGAAACTTTGGTGTAAACAGATTAAAATTATAAGTATGCCGTAAAATACCATCCTTTAGAGTGGTGATATAGGGTATGTCAGCCTCTTTGATACATAAGTGTTTTTTTAATGCGTGGTGAATATTCTTAGGCTTGTTTGTAGAAACTATGCAGCAAATTACATGCGTTAGAAGCTAAGAGGAACCTTGTTCAACAAGAACCTAGATTATTTACAGAGCAAATTTAGTTAAAAATCTTCGTCCTTTGAGGTGTGGGGAGGAAGCCAAAGAGCGATTTTGTATGGGGAAAAAGGCGCTCATACGAATAAAAGCGTATCGAGACATTATTCTTTAAACGTCTCTCTATTTTCAGAGCTGGTTTATTGCTCCCCGCATTTGTGAAAGGAGTATCATTGATACTGCTAAAATTGAGAGAGATACTTTTTGTATAGATTAATTATTTATAATGCATGAGGAGGTTTTCAGATAAAATTCTTCCTTCCTCAATGTATCTTTGATTGGCTTCAATGGCTTCTTGTGTACAATGATGATAATTTTCTGAGAAAGCACGATACGCTTCATTAAACGCTTCATAAAAATAAGCACGTCTTTGTGGAATGGGGTGTTCTGCTTCAATCAGTGCATTCATATAGTCATACCATTGGTTTGTTGGAGGCTCGCAAAGATTTTGGAGAGAATGCAATGATCCCAAAATTTCTGCTAGTCGGAGTAATTTTTTTTCATAAGGTGGAGATTGTTGTGCAAAGGTTGGCATTGAAATGACAAGAAATATTAAAATAATGATGTTCATCAATCTATTACGCATTATTTTTATTGCTTTCTTTGAATAAAACTCTGTAAGATAAAGTAATTTTGTCATGAGAACGGTGTAAAAAATAGAGTTAATTGCTACATTATTCTCAATTATTTATTATAAAATATAGGGCGTAAGAGGCTGTAAGGAACCCATTGTGGAATATTGAAAATACTGATGAAGCTTTGTGTAGTTTAAAATTTAAGATTTTCTTTCTGCAAACTATCTATTTTTCACATAGATTTATATTGTATTACCTATAGAATTTTTTCTAAGTTCGTTTTCTTTAAGGAGGGAGAGCATTTCTAATGATAGAACGCTTTTGTCCAATCAAATAAAATAGATTATTTTTATGATAAATGATGGATACAGCCGTGAATACAATGGGAAAATGGTAAGAAGAATTTACTATAAGATAAAAGTTTTTAGCCTAAACAGCGTAATACAATAATTTGAGATAAGATACATCTAAAAGGATCGGTGCATAATATCGTCCATGGAGTCAATAAATGAAAGAGTTGCGATTTTATAATACGCTGACACGTAAAAAAGAAAATTTTACACCAATAGATGCGACAAGAGTACGTCTTTATGTTTGTGGTCCGACAGTTTATGATTATGCGCATATAGGAAATGCACGCCCTGTCATTGTTTTTGATATTTTATTTCGTTTATTGCGTCATGTTTATGGTAATGAGCATGTTCTATATGCACGTAATATTACAGATGTTGATGATAAAATTAATGCACGCGCAGCTTGCGAATATCCAAACTTGTCATTGAATGATGCTATTCGTCAATTAACAGAACGTACATATTCTCAGTTTCAGCAAGATACAATAGCACTTGGTTGTCTTTTGCCAACCAGCCAGCCGCGCGCAACCGAGCATTTAGAGGAAATGCGCTCTTTAATTGAAAGATTGCTTGAAAAGGGGCACGCTTATAAAGCGGAAAACCATATATTGTTTTCTGTAAGTAGCATAAAAAATCCTCCCCATTATGGGGCATTTGCAAATCGTTCTTTAGATGAAATGAGGGCGGGGGCGCGTATCGATGTTGCTGCTTATAAAAGGGAAGAGATGGATTTTGTTTTATGGAAGCCTTCTGTGGAAGGAGAACCAGGTTGGGAATCACCGGGCGGAATTCCTGTTTTAGGTCGTCCAGGTTGGCATATTGAATGTTCTGCAATGTCAATGGCAAAGTTATTAGCGCCCTATGGCGGTGGTTTAACCTGTGATGATCCGACCGCCAATGTTTTTGATATCCATGGTGGTGGAATTGATTTAATTTTTCCTCATCATGAAAATGAGATTGCACAAAGTTGTTCAGCTTTTGGGACGGAGCGAATGGCTAATTTTTGGCTGCATAATGGTTTTTTACAAGTTGAAGGCAAAAAGATGTCGAAAAGCTTTGGCAATTTCATAACTATTCGTTCTGTTTTAGAGAATAATTTTTTGGAGTTTAATGGTATTTTAACCGATGAAATGAAGCAAAATTGGGCTGGTTTGTCTGCGCGTTTTTCGATGTTGCAAACGCATTATCGTGAACCACTAAATTGGACAGCGCAGCGTTTAATACAATCGAGCAGCGAACTGTATCGTTGGTATGAATGGCTTCGCAGCAAAAAGAGTGAGATGAAAAACAATGAAGCAATTGATGATACTTTGATAGATGCACTTAGTGATGATCTTAATACTCCAAAAGCACTGACTCTTTTGCGAAAATTTTATAAGGAAGGAAATGCTTTGGCTCTTGTAAATGGGATGAATTTATTAGGACTGTTACGACAAGAATGGATTAAAGGAATAGACTGCCCATTATTTATGAGAAAAACTTTCCTTGATACAAAATTTATTGATCAGCGCATTGCCGAAAGACTAAGACTTATCCATAATAAAGAGTGGGAAGCTGCGGATACAATTCGTGATGAGCTTGCAGCCGAGGGGGTTCTTTTAAAAGACAGTAAGGATCCGCAGAGTGGTGAGCGCATAACTGTGTGGGAAATAAAGCGACACTAATGTCTCTATTCCAGCAGCTCCATAAAAAAGGAGAATATGATGGAATTTTTATATCATTATGGATATATCGCGCTTAAGCTGGCTGTAGGTCTTGTTGCCTTCTTATTTATTTTAAGAACGACGGGGCGGGGGAGTCTTAGTCAAATGACACCAGTTGATTTGGTCAGTAATTTTGTTATGGGAGGTATTATTGGAGGCGTTATTTATAATCAGAATATTAGTAGCATTCAATTATTGCTTGTTTTACTCATCTGGCAAACCCTGATTACATCTTTTAATTTTATTGCACGTTATTCAGTTTTTTTTCGTCGTCTTATTGCAGGGCGGAATGTCACATTAGTTTTAGATGGAGTTTTCCAAATGGATAAGATTAAGAACTTGGGGATCAATATTAATGATCTCATTACGATGTTACGTCTTAAAGGGTGTCACTTACATGAAGCTGCTTTTGTTCGTTTGGAAACCAATGGTGATTGCACTGTCATTAAAAAGGAAGAGGGAAAGAAATCGACGATTTTAATAGAAAATGGTGAAGTTATTGATGATGGACTTAAAGAGATTGGTAAAACACAAAAGTGGCTTCAGGCAGAATTGAAAAAAAAACATGTAAAAGTTGAAAGTTTATTCGCAGCAGAGTGGTATGAAAATACAGATCAAAATAATAAATTGTATAGTGGATTATTTCTTGTTCCTTTTTCAAAAACAGTCTAACTTCAAAAAACGGGTAGGTATAGCTTATTGGAAGTATAATAAAGAGATAAATCTATAAATAACCACAGAGGGTATTTTGCCTGTTTGTGCGGATGATAGAGAAGTAAGGACTTTATGAAACGCAATGAAATGACAAAAACTGTATCATCAGATACAGGGAAGACTCTGCACACACTTTACAATTTATGGCCCTATATGTGGCCGGTAGGTCGGCGTGATCTAAAAATGCGTGTGCTATGGGCAATATTTTATCTTGTTTTGGCTAAGCTCGTTCTCATATCTGTACCGTATTTATTTAAATATTCTACGAATGTGCTTGATTCAAGCTTTCAGCTACCTGAATGGTTCCCATCCAGTTGGATTATTCCCATCATGCTCGTTTTGGCATACAATGTCGCGCGTATTATGCAGGCTGGATTAAATCAATTACGCGATTCCCTGTTTGCCACTGTTGGTCAATACGCTGTTCGTCAATTAGCTTATAAAACCTTTGTACATATGCATGAGTTATCCTTGCGATTTCATTTGGAACGCCGAACAGGTGGGCTTTCTCGTGTGATTGAGCGTGGAACAAAAGGAATTGAAGCGATTGTAAGATTTTCAATTCTTAGTACAGTACCGACAGTTTTAGAATTTATATTAACGGCACTGGTATTTTACATAAGTTATGGGTGGCATTATCTTCTCATCGTTGTTGCAACGGTTGGATTATATATCTTATTTACCATTAAGGCGAGTGATTGGCGTATTCGCATTCGACAAAAAATGAATACAGCGGATACTGAGGCGAATACTCGCGCTGTTGATTCTCTTTTGAATTTTGAAACGGTCAAATATTTTGGTAATGAAACTCTAGAAGCCGATCGATTTGATGCTTCTATGGTAGGTTATGAAAAAGCCGCAACAAAGATTTGGACATCGTTAAGCTGGCTTAATTTTGGTCAGACTCTTATCTTTGGTATTGGAATGACGATCATGATGCTGATGTCAGCTTATGAAGTTTTTTATAAGACACAAACTTTAGGAGATTTTGTTTTTATTAATGCGCTTTTAATGCAACTTTCTATTCCACTAAATTTTATTGGTTCAATGTATCGTGATATTCGACAAGGTTTAACGGATATTGAAGCAATGTTTGATCTTTTAGATGTTCAGAAGGAGATCGTTGATAAATCGGATGCTAAACCGTTAGAGATAAGCGATGGGACCATTTGTTTTCATCAGGTAAAGTTTTCCTACGATTCGAGACGTCAGATTCTCAGAGATATTGATTTTGAAGTTCCGGGAGGAAAAACAGTCGCCATTGTTGGTCCATCTGGTGCCGGTAAATCCACTATTTCTCGGTTGCTTTTTCGGTTTTATGATGTTGATGCGGGCTCTATCACAATTGACGGGCAGGATATTCGTGACGTAACACAAAAGAGTTTGCGTGAAGCGATTGGCATGGTCCCACAAGATACGGTGTTATTTAATGATACAATTGCCTATAATATTTGCTATGGGCGTCCAAGTGCTACAGATGAAGAGATGCGCAAAGCTGCTGAAATGGCACAAATATCAAAATTTATTGAAATTTTACCGGAAGGTTTTCAGTCTATGGTAGGAGAGCGAGGTCTCAAATTATCAGGTGGTGAAAAACAACGCGTGGCTATTGCCCGGACACTTTTAAAAGCTCCCCCACTTCTTATTCTAGATGAAGCAACGGCGGCTCTTGATACGGCGACGGAACAGGAAATTCAACAAGCATTAGATATTGTAAGCCGTGGACGTACAACATTGATTATTGCTCACCGTCTTTCTACTGTTATCAATGCTGATGAAATTTTAGTTCTTAAAAGTGGTCGTATTATTGAAAATGGGACGCATACAGAGCTTTTACGCAAGAAAGGTCTCTATGCTTCAATGTGGAATAAGCAGCTTGAAGCAACGAAAGCTGAAGAAAAGTTACGTAAAATGCGTGAAGAAGATGAGATGAGTGTTGTTAATCGTAAAAAATAAATAGAGCAAAATGTAATCTATATCTTTATATGGAGTGATTGATTAAATACATAAAAAGACACAAGAGGAACAAAAAGATTTGTTGCTTGTTTAAGTTTACGATGAATAGGAAATTATATGAGTATTCTGCAATCTTTCCATAATAGCTTTGTATCGGTTCATAAAGAAGGCTATCCTTTTATTGTAGCGTTTTTTGTTATTTCGCTCATTCTTGGTTGGATATGGAGTCCGTTGTTTTGGTTTGGTCTCATTCTCACGGTGTGGTGTGTATACTTTTTCCGTGATCCAGATCGTGTGATCCCTTTGAATTCAAATTGGGTTATGTCGCCTGCAGATGGGCGTATTTCATTTGTGGAATCATGTGTTCCACCTGAAGAATTAGGATTAGGGAAAGATGAAATGATCCGTATTTCCATTTTTATGGATGTTTTTTCATGCCATATTAATCGTATTCCTATCAGTGGTACAGTAGAGTCTATCGTTTATCAGCCAGGTCGATTTACTAATGCTGACTTTGATAAAGCTAGTCAGTTTAATGAGCGTAATGGGATGGTAATTGATAGCAAACATGGTAAAATCGGTATCGTACAAATAGCGGGAATGGTTGCACGCCGGATTGTTTGCTGGTCAAAAGAAAATGATGCCGTTATGACTGGTGAGCGATTTGGATTGATTCGTTTTGGTTCTCGCCTTGATATTTATATACCAACTGAAATGAAAGTGCGTGTTGCAGTTGGACAGACAGCAATTGCTGGAGAAACAGTTTTGGGTTCTTTTGATGATAAGAGTGCCACAACGGATTTCAGATACGATTAGGACTCACAATGAAAAATTTTTCGCCATTTTCTTCATTCAATCCTGAGGGGCAGCATGATGAAGGTGCAAATCGGCGGCGTTCACCTACATCGATGCGGTATGTCATTCCCAATATCATTACTATTTTAGCAATTTGTGCAGGGATGAGCAGTATTCGTTTGGCTTTTGAACATCGCTATGAAGCTGCTATTTTAATGGTGCTTTTGGCCGCAGTTTTAGATGGTGCTGATGGACGCATTGCCCGTTTAATAGATGGTAGTTCATCTTTTGGGGCACAGATGGATTCTCTTGCTGATGTTATAAATTTTGGTGTTACCCCTGCACTCATTGTTTATTCTTTTATCTTGAATCAAGCAAATCACATTGGTTGGGTTGCTGCTCTTGTTTATTGTGTTGCTTGTTGTTTGCGATTAGCACGTTTTAATGTGATGTTAGATAACCCCAATATACCTAAGTGGCAGAAAAGTTATTTTGTTGGTGTTCCAGCACCAGCAGGAGCATTACTCCTTTTATTGCCTACCTATTTAGGCACTCTTGGTTTGGTTCCCAATTGGGGGTGGGCATTATTTTTTAGTCTTTATACTGTAATTATTGCTTTTCTTTTGATTAGTCGTTTACCGGTATGGAATGCAAAAACAATTGATCAAAATTTAAGGCGCGATATCGTTATACCGTGCATGTTGGTCATTGTTATTTATGTCGGTTTTCTTGCGACTTACACATGGGAAACTTTATTGATTACAGCTGTTAGCTATATGATTTTTCTCCCCTGTAGTTTTATCGCTTATAATAAACGTGCTACTTTAGAAGAGAAAAAGGCTGATGCTAAAGCTATCCAAGAATCATAAAGTGCTTCATGCTTCTGTCGAAGAGCACAGAAAAAAGAGAGAGTCAAACGATTTACTTCTCATATGATGATCAATCAGGTATGTGATAATTTACAAACCGATTTTTATGGACATTAAAGAGTTTTCCAGTTTCCTTTAAATCAGGTGATAACAAATGTACGATCTTTTTTGCGACCTCTTGTGGTGAAGGCAGAGTTTGTGGATCTTCACCAGGCATAGCTTCAGCGCGCATGGCAGTGCGTGTGGCACCAGGGTTGACACAATTAATCTTAATAGGGGTTTGTTTGAGTTCTTCTGCCCAACAACGGGCAATCACCTCTAAAGCCGCTTTAGAGGCTGCATAAGCTCCCCAGAAAGGGCGCGCAGCATGCGCAACGCTTGAGGATAACAGGATGGCTCGTCCAGCATCAGATTCACGTAATAAAGGCTCAACGGCTTTCATTAAGCGCCATTGGCTGAAAAGATTTATTTGAAAAACATCTTCAAATACCGTGTTTTCTATATGCGCTATTGGTGAGAGTGTTCCAAGAATTCCTGCGTTTGCAACGATAATATCAAGTTTTTTCCAGCGTTTGGCAATTGAGATAGCAAGAGTATCGATGTTTTCCATATGATGCAAGTCAAGGGGAACAAGGGTTGCATGAGCTCCTTTTTCTCGGATTTGGTTATCTAATTCAGTAAGTCCACTGACTGTTCGTGCAAGAGCAATAATATGAGCCCCGCGTGCAGCAAGCTCGAGTGCCAAATAATAGCCAATCCCTCTTGATGCGCCAGTAACAAGTGCCACACGCCCATGGAGACTAAAATCACATTTTGCCATCATTAATCTCTTGTTTTAAGAACAGATGATTGATGAATTTTGGAGAGATTTTCTTGATCAACCAGATGCGTAGGATAATATCCAGTAAAATAATGGTCAGTAAATTGTGGATCGGCGTTATTCCGTTTTTCCCCTGCTACAGCAAGATATAATCCATCCGTTGAAAGAAATTCTAATGAATCCGCTCCAATAAAATCACACATAGATTTTAAATCTGGATATTGATTTGCTAAAAGATTTTCAGCTTTAGGTGTATCAATACCATAAAAGTCAGGATAAAAAATCATAGGGCTAGAAATGCGCATATGAACTTCTTTTGCTCCTGCATCGCGAAGCATTCGTACAATTTTAAGGGATGTTGTTCCACGTACAATAGAGTCATCAACCAGAATAACACGTTTTCCTTCAATCACAGGACGGTTTGCCGAATGTTTTAACTTGACGCCAAAAGCACGAATTTGTTGTGTTGGTTCGATAAAAGTGCGGCCAACATAGTGATTACGAATAATACCAAGCTCGAAGGGAATTCCAATTTCTTGTGCATAGCCAATTGCGGCAGGCGTTCCTCCATCAGGAACAGGAACCACAACATCACCCTCACAAGGGGCTTCCTGTGCTAAATGGATTCCCATATTTTTGCGTGTTGTATAAACACTACGTCCTCCAACGATTGAGTCTGGGCGGGCAAAATAAACATATTCAAACAAGCAAAGTTTTTCTGGTTTTGTATTTTCTGGTTTTATAATTTTTTTCGTAATTTCCCCATTTTTTTGTATTTCACATATGATGATCTCTCCATTTTTAACATCACGGACATATTTTGCTCCAATAATATCAAGAGCACAAGTTTCAGAACAAAAGATAGGCTTACCATCAAGTTCCCCCATCACGAGAGGTCTAATTCCTGTTGGATCGCGTGCCGCAATAAGCTTTGTACGTGTGAGCGCTAACATAGCATATCCACCTTCTACTTGCCGAATCGCATCAACAAAACGATCAGAGGACGATTCATAACGTGAGCGGGCAATAAGATGGAGAAAAACTTCTGAATCTGACGTTGATTGACAGATAGCACCAGAAGCGATGAGTTCACGGCGTAATGTGAGACCATTGGTAAGATTACCATTATGTGCAATAGCAATACCTCCAACTTTCAATTCAGCAAAAAGGGGTTGAACATTGCGTAATGCCACTTCTCCAGTTGTTGAATAACGGGTATGTCCAATAGCACGATTTCCTGGTAAGCGCGCAAGTGTTGCAGGGTTTGTATAGTGATCACCAACAAGACCTAAATGCTTTTCTTGATGAAATATTTTATTGTGGTAAGAAACAATCCCAGCTGCTTCTTGCCCACGATGCTGAAGTGCGTGGAGTCCAAGAGCTGTTAATGTTGCGGCATCTTCATGCCCAAGAATACCAAAAACTCCACATTCTTCATGAAGGGTATCATCATCTAATGAAAATTCTTGACAGAAAACATCGCTTTTTATCATCATATTCTTTCAGTTGTGATATGGAGGAATCATTAATATCACATTGTACATCATTTAGTTCTCTTTCCTCATGAAAAACTATTCTCTATTTTTTAAAATTATCTTTTCATGAGAGTGTTGCTCATACGTATGTTTATTGCTGTCTTTAAACAAATTTTCAGCCTTTTCGAGAACAGATCCAATATCTTTTGGGAGTATTTCCCAAACTTTTTGTCCCAATGAATCTAAAATGGGTCTTGTTTTTGCATTTTTTAACCAATTCGCTTGAAGCTCGGGTTTAATCAGTGCATTAATCAGCAACATACCGATGACCATGATAAGTAAACCACGAAGTGCTCCAAAAATAAAACCAATAGCACGGTCAAGGATACCAATTCGACTATCAATAATAAAATCAGAGATCTTCATTGTAATAATTGAAGTAATAATGAGAACAATAATAAAAATTGTGACCAATGTTGTGATCAATGCGATCATTTTATTAGAGAGATATTGTTCAAAGAAAGGTAAGACAGGTTTGAATAAAAACAGTGTCGTAACAGCTGCAACTGCCCAAGAAATCAACGATAACACTTCACGTGAAAATCCTCGAAGCATAGCAAGAAAAGCGGACAACAGGATGATTACTACGACAATTCCATCAAGGATTGTTATGATCATTTGTTTGTTCCTTATACATAAAGTTGCGTTCTTTTAAGTCTGTGTGCAAATATATTTTTTGTTATGCCATTTTTTGTTCTTATAGCAAGGATCTTTTGTATGTTATAGAGTTTTTTCTATATTATCATATCTGTGGTGCAGATCATTTTTTACTTACGGTAAGAGTAGCAACGAGTTCGGGAAGGTCGGAGAAAGTTTTTTGTTTAAAGTTGAGCGACTTCATCATTTCGGTTGTTGTTGTGGGATGAAAGGCTCCTTGAAAGCCGAGTTTTTTGGCTTCATTTATGCGCTGTGCTGAATGTGCAACAGCGCGGGTAGCTCCTGAAAGACTGACTTCACCAAAATAGACATAATCCGTTGGCAATGCGATATTGGCAAGAGAAGATACCAAAGCAGCGGCTACAGCTAAATCAGCAGCGGGTTCTGATATGCGATAGCCACCTGCCACGTTCAGATAGACATCATGCTGTCCAAAACGAATGCCACAATGGGCTTCTAAAACGGCAAGAATCATAGAAAGACGATTTCCATCCCATCCGACAACCGCACGTCTTGGTGTCCCAAGGGAAGAAGGAGCAACAAGCGCTTGAATTTCTACGAGTATCGGGCGTGTTCCTTCCATACCGGCGAAAACAGCAGCGCCTGGGGCTTTTTCATTACGTTCTCCTAAAAACAATTCGGATGGATTTATCACTTCGCGTAATCCTTTATCAGACATTTCAAAGACACCAATTTCATCTGTTGGTCCGAAGCGATTTTTTACAGTTCTAAGAATGCGATAATGATGTCCTCCTTCACCCTCAAAATAGAGAACGCCATCAACCATATGTTCAACGACCCGAGGACCAGCAATTTGTCCATCTTTTGTAACATGCCCAACAAGAACAACGGCGGCTCCTGTTTTCTTGGCAAAGCGGATCATTGCCTGAGCACCGATACGTACTTGTGTGACAGTGCCAGGTGCTGAATCTGCTGTATCTGACCATAGGGTTTGAATCGAATCGATAATCACCATATCAAGGTTTTTATGTTCGCTTAAGGTTGCCAGAATATCTTCAACATTGGTTTCAGCAGCAAGTTTCACCTCTGTATTGTTAGCTTCAAGCCTTTGTGCGCGCAGACAAATTTGCGCAATAGCCTCTTCACCTGAAACATAGATGACATTATATCCTTTACGTGATAAAGCAGCAGCTGTTTGTGTCAGCAATGTTGATTTACCAATACCCGGATCACCTCCAACAAGGAGTGCCGATCCACGGACAAAGCCCCCACCGGTAACACGATCAAGTTCCGCAATACCAGAATAAATACGTGGAGCATCTTGGATATCTCCAGAAAGAGATGTAAGGGCAACGATGCGTCCTTTACGCGTATTCTGCTTAGGACCACTTCCTATGCCGCCATTTATATTTTCTTCGATAAGGGAATTCCATTCTCCACAAGCACTACATTTTCCTGCCCAACGAGAATGAACAGTGCCACAATTTTGACAGATAAATTGAATACGATTACGTACCATGTTGATTTAACCAATTTGCTCTGGAAGATAATTGCTATCGGCAAGATCACTGAATCGTGTGAAATCAGATTGAAAGGCAAGGGGCACGATTCCTGTCGGCCCATGGCGCTGTTTTGCAATAATAACATCAGCTTTTCCAAAAGCTTTGTCCATTATTTCTTGCCATTTTGTATGTTCCAAGCTACCTAACTTTGGTTCTTCATTTTTGAGATAATATTCTTCGCGATAGACAAAAAGAACGATGTCGGCATCTTGCTCAATTGAACCAGATTCACGTAAATCTGAGAGCTGTGGACGTTTATCTGTTCTATTTTCTACTTGACGTGAAAGTTGAGAGAGAGCGATAATAGGAATATTCAATTCTTTCGCTAATGCTTTTAATCCTGTGGTAATTTCTGTGATCTCTTGGACACGATTTTCTGATGAACGCTTTGAACTGCTTGTCATGAGTTGGATATAGTCAATAAACAAGATATCTAAACCATGTTGCCGCTTGAGACGCCGCGCACGAGCAGCTAATTGCGTAATTGATATTCCCCCAGTTTGATCAATATAAAGTGGTGCCTTTTGTAGTTGGTTCACCGCACGAATAATTTTTGAAAATTGTTCATCTGAAATATTACCACGCCGAATATCAGAAGAAGAGACTTCTGTTTGTTCAGAAATAATACGGGTTGCAAGCTGTTCGGATGACATCTCAAGTGAGAAGAATCCCACAATGCCGCCTTCATTTTCTTGGATATTGGCATTACGATTATAAGCATTAGCAATATTAAAGGCAATATTGGTAGCCAGTGAGGTTTTACCCATACCAGGGCGCCCCGCAAGGATAATTAAGTCAGATGCTTGTAATCCTCCCATTTTTTCATCAAGTGTTTTAATATGGGTGGCTATCCCTGATAATTGTGAAGAGCGCTTTTTCGCAGCACTTGCCATATCGATAGCTTTTTTAATAGCCTCATTAAAATTTTCAAATCCACCTCCATATTTCCCTTTTTCTGCTAGCTCAAATAACTGATTTTCAACAGTTTCAATTTGTTGGGTAGGCGTGAGTTCTACAGGAGCATCAAAGGCTGTATTGACAACTTGAGTTCCAAGGTTAATCAAAGACCGTCGGATAAAAAGATCGTAAATGACGCGTCCATAATCTTCAGCGTTAATAATAGTGACTGCCTCTGTGGCTAAGCGAACAACATATTGGTATACAGTAATATCTCCAATTTTTTCTTCCATTTGGATATAGGGCTTGATTGTAACTGGATCTACACGTTTTCCTGTTTTAATAAGGTGAGATAAAACATGATAAATTTTTTGATGCAATGGTTCAAAAAAATGTTCTGGTTTTAGAAAATCTGAAACGCGGTCAAGAGAATCATTGTTGATAAAGATGGCACCAAGCAATGCCTGTTCAGCTTCAATATTATGCGGAAGTTGCCGAAAAGAAGGAGAATCCTCTTTCTTTGAAGAGCTGACATTAACAACGTTAGTTTCTTCCATAATATTTTTCCACTAAAATTCTAAGTCTAGCTACTTTAGGCGATAAATTGAAAATCGTATAATTAAAAGAATAGAGCGACAAATCTTCATTTTAAGTTAAAATTATATAATTTTTTAAAACTCTCTTTTCGTTCCTCATTTATCATTTGTGTATTATTTATATAACGTCTATCTATTTTATTTTATAATATGTGATTTTAAAGTGGAAGTTTTGCTACTCTAAATTTAAGTATTTTTAAGTTACTTAACCTTAAAATTCCAATATCTGTGTAAGTAGAATTATTTTTTTATAACTGAAATTATTTCAGATCATGTGAGGATATAATCAACTTAACGCTCATACAAACTTTAGCCTTAAGGGTAGGACTTTAAATTATTTTTGCTTTATATGCTGGAAGACAAAAGACATTTCCTCTTAGTGATATTATCATTCTCGGCATATAATGCCTTTAAATAATATATTTCTAATTCTTTCATAAAAATTAGATTATTTATGTACGATAGCCATAAAATACTCACTTTTAAAGTGTGAGTATTTTATGAACAATATTTAAAATGGAATAAAAAATATAAAACACAAAGAAAAAATAGCAATTAAGCTTCTTGATGAGAACTGTTTATATCGTTGTCATTAATTTCTTCTGCCAATAATTCTTCCTGACTTTCTTCTAATAATTCTTCTTGAATATTATATATTTCTTTAGCCGAAGTGAGAGTTTCACCTTCTGCTTGGCGTTGTGCTTCACTGGTAGAACGCGCAACGTTAATAATCACAGAAATTTGAACCTCTGGATGTAAGCTAAGAGTGATAGTGTGAAGACCGATCATTTTTATTGGATGATTAAGTTCGATTTGATTTCTTCCAATAGAAAAGCCTTCATCTGTTATGATTTCAGCAATATCACGTGTTGACACAGAACCATAAAGTTGTCCCGTTTCACCAGCAGAACGAACAACAATGAATGATTGTCCATCAAGTTTTTCAGCAATTTTTTGCGCTTCACTTTTGCGTTCAAGATTACGTGCTTCAAGTTGTGCACGTTGTACCTCAAAATGTTTTTTATTAGCTTCATTTGCGCGTAAAGCTTTACCTTGAGGCAAGAGAAAATTACGCGCATAACCATCTTTAACTGAGACAATATCACCCATCTGACCAAGACGAGGAATGCGCTCAAGTAAAATAATATCCATAGTTTTTCCTTTCGAACAAATAAATTTAGTGGAGTTTTTTGCGTGATTGAAAATTGTATTGAATAGCAGCCCAAATTCCCATCAAAAGCATCATGAAAACAATAGGTGGAGTAAAAACGATTGTAAAAATAGCAATATAAACAAGAGAAAGTATAATAATTCGACCGTTTACCCCTTTTGTAATATTGTGAAGATATGCTAGACCGCTAATTAATATGATGACAATGTATGCAGTGCTAAAGATACGGGTACTCAAGTTAAGAGAAGCGCTCAGCTCAATCATCGATGCTATGCAAACAATAATGAAAATAATAATTCCAGAAATGGGAAGGCGGAGAGTTTGGCTCCAATCATCACGGGGTCTTTTCAGCCATTTCATATGTTGTGCTGCTATCATGGAAAAGTAAAGGTTACCAATGAGAAAAACCAAACTATAAACAGTCAAAGAAAAAGCAGTAAAAGTTGCTGTATGCGTCATTAAAAGCTCACTAAAAGCGCGTATATCGGCTTCTTTTATTGACTGTGATTGTTGCAGAGTTTGTGCTATGTTTTCGGTGATTTTTTTTGCAATGACGGGTGTGGATGGACGGGTTTGAACATAGAGCCCAATGAAAGTTGCTATAAGAGCGATAAAATTAGTTAAATGAAAAATAACCGATGATAATGGATACCATATCAGTTCGTTTTCTTTTTGCGCTGGTCGTGCAAGCCCAAGAAGCCAAGAAGCATAGACAGCAGGAAGGAAAAATAAGAACATAGAGCCAAGAGCAATATAGGTATTAGTGGTTATGATAAGAACAACAGTGGCACTTATGAGGGCGATGAGACTGGCTAATGTTCCTTGACCGAACGCAACAATAAAAATTGGCAATGAAAGAAAGCAGCCAAGAAGAAGAGAAAAAAAGGGCGCGATATTTGCAACACTGATGATTGCCATTCCTATCACAACAGCAAATAATCCTGCCAAAATACCGGTTAATATCTCATAAGTACGATTTTTTTTCATTTATTGCTGTCCTGCTTTCTGCAGTTAGAGGCGTGTCAAAACCCCAACTTTGACATTTAATAGCTTAACATAGGATACAACAAGCTATTTTTAACCATATAAGAAAAGCAACTGGAGAAACTCTCCAGTTGCATAGCGTATTGATCGCTTACTTTATAACGTACGGAAGTAAACCTAAAAAGCGAGCACGTTTGATAGCATTAGCTAATTCACGCTGTTTTTTCTGACTAACAGCAGTAATCCGTGAAGGAACAATTTTCCCACGTTCGGAAATATAACGTTGTAACAACTTGATGTCTTTATAATCAATTTTGGGAGCATTGGTCCCTGAAAAAGGACATGTTTTACGACGACGATGAAAGGGGCGACGTGCAGAGTTTTGATTAGTATCAGTCATCATTCTACCTCTTCTATAGCATTTTCACGTTGACGACGTGGAAAACGAGGACGCTCTTCATCGTGTCCAATGTGACTATTGCGATCAAGGTGTGAGAGCATAGCAGATTTTTCTTTTTCGTGTTTTTCTACGCGAATGGTCATATAACGCAAAATATCCTCATTGATGCGCATCTGACGCTCCACTTCAGCAATTGCTGAAGCTGGTGCATCAATATTGACCAAGACATAATAAGCTTTACGGTTTTTACGAATACGGTAAGCAAGAGGACGAAGTCCCCAATTTTCTATACGCCCAACTTTTCCACCATGCGCTTCAATGACACCTTTGTAGAGACTCAAAAGTTCATCAACTTGCTGCGGTGCGATGTCTTGTCGGGCAAGGAACATATGTTCATAAAGAGCCATTGTTTTGCCTTTCTTCAATTAAATTTCACCGGCTTTAGCGCAAAGCCTCTGCGACTTGTCTTTTTTGGAAATCCAAAGAAGAAAGGACGCGTTTACAATTCGAGACATCTCAGAGCGGAGACACGGGAGGCCGGAAACATTGTATTTCCTACTGATATTTTACAGCCCTCCGTTCAACCTCCAGCTAAAGTGCCGGCAACGAACATTTCACATTTACAGGTTATCTTTTAAAATAGCAAGTTTATGCACATAAAAAAATTGATTTGTTAAATCTTGATATATTTCCTTCTTCTACAAAAAGATAATACTGTAATATAAAGGTAAAGGAGGGAAAAATGGACTTTTTAAACCAGATTGATGTTACACTCTTTGAAATGTTTGTCGGCAATCATCACGCTTGGTCGATTGTAGTTTTGTTTAGTATTTTTTGTGCAAAGTTTTTAATTTATATTATTCCTCTCCATCTCTGTGCGTTGTGGTTTTGTGGTGGGGAGAGGGAACGATGTGTCGTGCTAAGCATTTGCATGAGTATTTGTGCGGCTCTTTTCATAGGTTATCTCATTTCTCTTTTTTATTTTCATCCTCGCCCATTCGTGGTAGGGCTGACGACACCGCTTATTCAACATCGTGCGACAGCTTCTTTTCCTAGTAATCATGCCTTGACCATTGCATCTTATGCAGCTAACTTTTATTTTTACCGATACAAAGTTGCTTTTAAATTTGCTTCGGTATTTTTGTGTTTGATCTGTTGGGCGCGCATCTTTGTGGGTGTACATTATCCCTTTGATATTTTAGCAGGTGCAATTTTAGGAAGTCTCATAAGTTTGGGTGTTATTCAGTTTATAGCACCCTATTTCCCTAAGTTTTTATATCAAATTCCGCCCTTAAAATATAATTTTAAGTGTGGTATTCGTTTTAAATAAAGGGCTTTATCTTGATTTGTGCGGATGAATAAGGTCAAAAGAAAATAATTTAATTGTACAGTTTTAGGAGTTGATAAATGGGTGCAGCTTTTATTTTTCCAGGGCAGGGGAGTCAACTTGTTGGTATGGGGAAGGCGCTTACAGAGCAATTTATTGCCGCACGGATGGTTTTTGAGGAAGTTGATGATGCTTTGGGCGAGAAATTATCAAAGATCATTTTTGAAGGACCAGCAGATGTTTTAACGTTAACAGCAAATGCACAACCGGCATTAATGGCTGTATCTATGGCTGTCATTCGTGTGATGAAACAATTAGGGCTTCGTATAGAAGAAAAGGTAAGATTTGTTGCTGGTCATTCTTTAGGCGAATACTCGGCTCTTTGTGCTGCTGGTACATTTACTCTCACAGATACGGCAAGACTTTTGCGTATTCGTGGCAATGCTATGCAGGCTGCTGTCGCGGTTGGTGAAGGTTCTATGGCAGCATTAATTGGTTTAGAAGAGCACATTGTGGAAGAAATTTGCGAAACTGTTTCTGGAGAAGGATTATGTCAGATTGCTAATGATAATGGTGGTGGGCAAATTGTTATTTCCGGTAAAGCAAAAGCAGTTGAGGCAGCGGTAGAGATTGCATCAACAAAAGGTGCAAAACGTGCACTTCTTCTTCCTGTTTCTGCACCTTTTCATTCATCTTTAATGCAACCTGCTGCTGATGCCATGAAGAAAGCACTTTTGACTGTTAACAAAATGTCCCCTATTGTTCCTTTGATTGCCAATGTTTCTGTTGCACCTGAGAGCAATCCAGAGCGTATTACTACTCTTCTTGTCCAACAAGTGACTGGGAGGGTGCGATGGCGTGAAACAATAGAATGGATCGCTGCTAATGGAGTTGATACGCTTTTTGAAGTTGGTTCTGGAAAAGTATTAACAGGTTTAACGCGTCGTATTAACAAAGATATAAAGGGGGTAACCATTGGAACAGTTGATGAAATAGAATCAGCGCTAGGTATGCTCGGCGTTTAATCTATAAGGAGTTAAAAGATGTTTAGATTAACAGGACGTAAAGCTCTTGTAACGGGGGCTTCGGGAGGAATTGGTGAGGCAATTGCACGCTGCTTTCATGCACAAGGAGCCATTGTTGGACTTCATGGAACACGCGAAGAAAAGCTTAGAGAAGTGGTGGCAGAATTAGGGCAGAATGTTTTTGTATTTCCCGCTAATCTTTCTGAACGCCAATCGATTAAACAATTGGCTGAAGTTGCAGAAAGAGAAATGGATGGCGTCGATATTTTGGTTAACAATGCGGGAATCACTAGGGATGGTCTTTTTGTGCGTATGCAAGATAAAGACTGGGATGATGTTTTAGAAGTTAACCTAACAGCTGCTTCTCTTTTGACGCGTGAATTAATACATTCTATGATGCGCCGCCGTTATGGAAGGATTATTAACATTACATCTGTTGTTGGTGTTGTGGGAAACCCTGGACAAACGAATTATTGTGCTGCAAAAGCAGGCTTGATAGGTTTTTCTAAAGCATTGGCACAAGAAATTGCTTCGCGAAACATCACTGTCAATTGTATTGCTCCAGGATTTATTAAATCCGCAATGACAGACAAGCTTAATGAAAAGCAAAAAGAAGCCATTATGGCTGCGATTCCGATGAAGCGTATGGGAAGTGGGCAAGAAATAGCCGCTGCTGCTGTTTATTTAGCAAGCGATGAAGCAGCCTATACGACAGGTCAAACACTCCATATCAATGGTGGAATGGCAATGATTTGAGTATTTATTTTATTCCACATTGATTTATGAGTTGTATTATTTTAGATAGTAACGATTGAAATGGATAGATGCATCTATTTCTTTAATATGGTCGTTGATCAATTGATGTCGGAATGTCAGATTGGTTCATTTTGTAGGGGATATCCACAGGATGTTTTAAATCATTACTAAAATCTTTTAAAGTAATGCATCTATTGCTTGATTAGATGAACCGATATAGTTAACCAAATTATAGGAAAATATAAATTCGAGGATTTCAACATGAGTGATACAGTAGAGCGCGTTAAGAAAATTATCGTGGAACATCTTGGGGTTAATGCTGATAAAGTTGTAGAAAATGCAAGCTTTATCGATGATCTAGGGGCTGATAGCCTTGATACGGTTGAACTCGTTATGGCTTTTGAAGAAGAGTTTGGGGTAGAAATTCCAGATGAAGCTGCTGAAACGATTTTCACAGTTGGCGATGCAGTCAAGTTCATTGATAAAGCTTCTGCGTGATTACTAAAGGGCAAAGGCATGAATTGCTTTTGCCTATATTCTTCGGAGCTCTTTTGAAAAGAGAGCTTTGAGAGGTGAAGTTTAGTTCAAGGTTATAAGTTATGAGACGTGTTGTTGTTACTGGTTTAGGGTTGGTATCTCCATTAGCTGGTAATACTGAATATAGTTGGAAACGACTTCTTGAAGGAAGAAGTGGTGTCCGACGTATCACAGAGTTTGATGTGTCAGATTTGCCATGCCAGATTGCTGCGCGTATCCCCTTAGGGGATGGAACAGAGGGGACTTATAATGCTGATTTGTATATGGAACCTAAAGAGCAACGTAAAGTTGATGCATTTATTGTTTATGCAATGGCTGCTGCTAACCAAGCGCTTGCAGATGCCGAATGGTTTCCTAAGAGTGATGAAGATCAGATTTGTACAGGTGTGTTAATTGGTTCGGGAATTGGGGGAGTTGAGGGTATTGTTGAAGCTGGTTATACGCTTCGTGACAAGGGCCCACGTCGTGTTTCTCCTTTTTTTATTCCAGGTCGTTTGATTAATCTTGCTTCTGGTTATGTGTCTATTCAATATGGTTTACGGGGGCCTAATCATTCTGTTGTAACGGCTTGTTCAACAGGGGCGCATGCGATTGGTGATGCGGCACGTTTAATTATGTTTGGTGATGCAGATGTCATGGTGGCAGGGGGGGCTGAATCTCCGATAAATCGGATATCTCTTGCAGGTTTTGCAGCTTGTAGAGCTCTTTCTACTTGTCGCAATGATGATCCTGAACGGGCGTCACGTCCTTATGATACTGATCGTGATGGTTTTGTGATGGGGGAAGGAGCGGCAGTTGTTGTTTTAGAAGAGCTGGAACATGCCAAAAAACGAGGAGCGCGTATTTATGCTGAGGTTATTGGCTATGGTTTATCTGGTGACGCTTACCACATTACAGCGCCTTCAGAAAGTGGTGAAGGGGCTCAGCGTAGTATGATAGCTGCTCTTAAGCGTGCACAAGTGAATGTGAGTGAACTTGATTATATTAATGCTCATGGTACATCTACGATGGCTGATTCCATAGAGCTAGCGGCTGTTGAGCGTGTTTTAGGGAGTTATGCACCACAAGTTTCTATGTCATCAACGAAATCATCTATCGGGCATTTACTTGGTGCAGCCGGTGCTGCTGAGGCTATTTTTTCTATTTTAGCTATACGGGATAATATAGCCCCAGCGACACTTAATCTTGACAATCCATCGATTGAAACGAAAATCGATCTTGTACCACACAAACCGCGTGAACGAAAGATTGATACGATTCTTTCTAATTCTTTTGGATTTGGTGGGACAAATGCATCGTTGGTGATGCGACGTTTTAGGGGATAATAAGTATTTTTATTTAATTTTTGCTTTTGAGTTTTCTACTTTATTATAAGGTGAATGAGAAATTATAATATTATCCTTAATCGCTATTGAGGGGTTATGTCCGATGTGAAAAATGGAAATCATTAAAGGACGTAAGTGATTCCTCTTCGAATCATTTAGCAGATAGTTATGACATGTTAATACATAAAAAACGAAAGAAATCATCTATCGTCCGTAATCCGTTGGTCATTCTCGGTCATTTTTTTCTTATGCTGATTGTGATTATTCTTTTTGCCATAAGTATTCCTCTTTATATTGGAAAAAGTATTTTTGAAGAAAAGGGAAAAATTGAGGAAGAACAAATTGTTCTTATCCATCCTGGTACCGGAATTCGTGAAATTGCTTCATTGCTAGAAAAACGTGGTTTCATTCGATCATCAGATATTTTTGTTTATGGGGTTGGTTATCACCAAAAAACAACGCATCTGAAGGCTGGTGAATATTTAATTCCAGCTCATGCTTCGATGCAGGATATTATGGATATTCTTGTGAAAGGAAAATCTATAGAGTATACATTTACAGTACCTGAAGGTTTAACGGTTCAGCAAGTTTTCGATCGATTAGCTGCGAATGAAATTTTGATTGGAGACCTTCCAAAAATTTTGCCTCCAGAAGGTTATTTAATGACGGATACTGTTCGTTTTATTCGGGGAACAACGCGTAAAGAGATTGTAAACAGGTTGCGTGAAGGACAGACAAAATTAATTCATGCTATATGGGCTACGCGTTCACCTGATTTACCCATTAAATCAATTGATGAATTTGTTATATTAGCCTCAATTGTTGAGAAAGAAACGGGAATTGCAGCAGAAAGACCAATGGTTGCTGCGGTATTTTATAACCGCCTTACAAAGCATATGCGTCTTCAATCGGATCCAACAGTAATTTATGGTCTCTTCGGAGGAAAAGGAAAACCATCCGGTCGTGCAATTTATCGTTCAGATCTTGAGAAGGAAACACCATATAATACTTATAAAATTAATGGTTTGCCCCCAACGGCTATTGCAAATCCAGGTCGGGATTCTTTAAAAGCGGTGGCACATCCACCAAGCAGTGATGCACTTTATTTTGTTGCTGATGGTTCAGGAGGGCATGTTTTTTCTCGAACTTTAGAGGAACATAATATGAATGTTCGCAAGTGGCGAGAATTAAAGGCAAAACATTGAATTTATAGTGATAACACATCTTTTTGCATCGTAAATGAGAATCCCAAATATAGTAAAATTTTTCTATTTAAACTTTTTATGAGAATGATAAAAAATCATTTTCTTGTCTGTCACAAGTGGGGTTGGCGTATGGATAAAAATATTTAAGAAAGAAGTGAATATACTGCTAATACCTTATCTCAAAAAAGAGCAAAATAACATTGAGAATTGCTAAGAAAACACATTGATTAGGGGAGAGGTTGAGATAATGTATAATTCAAATTTTGGAGAAACATTTATGAACAAAGTAGAGTGATGTAATGACAGTCTTTGAAAGTAAATTGAGTGCTATAAAAATAAATCAACGCCGCGGTTTTTTATTTATTCTCTCTTCACCTTCAGGTGCTGGTAAATCAACAATTTCTCGATTACTTCTAAAAGATGGACAATTAGAGCTTTCCGTAAGTATGACCACAAGGAAAAGGCGTCCTAGTGAAGTAGATGGGCTACATTATCACTTTATTTCAAAGGAAGAGTTTGAATATAAGCGTGATAGAGATGAATTTATTGAATGGGCAGAAGTTCACGGAAATTATTATGGCACTTTGCGTGAAACTGTTGAAAACGCATTGAATGCTGGCCATGATATGTTATTTGATATTGATTATCAAGGTACCGAGCAGCTGCAAAAAAAGATGCTAGGAGACACTGTATCTGTTTTTATCCTTCCACCATCAATGAAAGAGCTTGTTTCGCGTTTACATCGTCGAGCAGAAGATAGTCAAGATATCATCAATTTGCGATTGGAAAATGCACGAACGGAGTTAAAGCATTGGCGTTCTTATGATTATGTTGTGATTAACGAAGATTTAGATCAGTCTTTATCTTTTATTAAATCAATTTATTTAGCTGAAACCGTAAAACGTGAGCGTTGTTCTTATCTTGGCTCTTTTGTTGATGGGCTTATTGCTGAAAAAATCGATAAATGTTGTGATTAAAAAAGGTTTCATAACACAAAGTGCATTTTTTAGAGCACTAGATGCGCTAGAGTTACAAATTCAGAAACCGAGAGCGTTTCAGCACGGCGCATTCCATCAATTCCAGCTTTTTCTAATAGCACTTCACCTCCAAGTGTTTTGAGATTTTGACGAAGCATTTTTCGTCTTTGCCCAAAGGCGGTTTTTGTGACGAGGCTTAGTTTTTGTGCAGAGCAGGCAAGAGGTTGTGTTCGTGGAATAATATGAACAACGGAAGACGTTACTTTAGGTATTGGTATGAAAGCTTGAGGGGGTACATCGAAAGCAATTTTAGCAGTAGTACGCCAGCCAGTTAAGACACTAAGACGTCCATAATGAGTAGATTGAGGTTTAGCTGTAATCCGTTTGGCAACTTCACGTTGAAACATCAATGTCATTGATTCATAAAAAGGAGGCCATGGTTCAGTCAAAAGCCAATTTAATAAGAGTTTTGTCCCAATATTATAGGGAAGATTTGCAATAATGCGAGGTTTTTCTGGGCTTGTTTCAAAGAGTTTTGAGAAGTCTTGCTTTAGTGCATCATTACAAATAACTTTTAATTTTTTAGGATAGTGTTTTTCTATTTCTAAGAGAGCCGGTATGCAGCGCTCATCGCGTTCTATTGCTGTTACAATGGCACCCTTTGCTAGCAAGGCACGTGTGAGACCTCCAGGACCAGGACCAATTTCAAGAACAGGTTTTCCTTCTATATTGCCTGCTTGATGAGCAATTTTAGATGTTAAATTAAGATCAAAAAGAAAATTCTGCCCCAAAGATTTATGCGCTTGTAATCCATATATATCAATGACCTCACGCAGAGGAGGGAGATTATCTATTGGCATGGTATTAAACTATTTTTTGCAAGTTGATTTGCAAGTTTAAGAGCAGCAATAAAGCTTTCGGGAGAGGCTATCCCTTTATCAGCAATGTCAAAAGCAGTTCCGTGATCTGGAGACGTGCGAATAAAAGGTAGACCTAACGTGACATTAACAGTGCTGTCAAAGTCTAGTGTCTTAACAGGGATAAGGGCTTGATCATG
Source organism: Bartonella sp. CL25QHWL (assembly GCF_042195335.1). NCBI lineage: Bacteria > Pseudomonadati > Pseudomonadota > Alphaproteobacteria > Hyphomicrobiales > Bartonellaceae > Bartonella > Bartonella sp. CL25QHWL. Next base: position 202,782 of record NZ_JBHIOE010000002.1, read on the forward strand.
ATACATACAAATGGCAACGTCATATGCCTTTCTTGCACATTCATGGAACATTGTGTCGGCAGGTAGCGGGCCTGCAATATTGAGTCCTTTCTTTTTAAGATATTCAATAGCAGGAGTGATAACTTCAATATCTTCTTTGCCCATTGCACCTCCTTCTCCAGCATGAGGATTAAGACCAGCAACAGCTAGTCGGGGTGACGTTATTTTAAACCGTGTTTTTAAGTCACATTCAGTAATAAGTACCGTTTGAATAATTAAATCACGGGTAAGCTGTGAAGGAACATTTTTAAATGGAATATGAACAGTTATTGGTACTGTTTTTAATCGAGGTCCTGCTAACATCATAACTGGATGATAGTATTTATGAAAAGCTTTATGGGCTAAATCAGCTAAAAATTCTGTATGACCTGGAAATTGAAAACCGGCATCATAAAGATTCTTTTTTGCAATAGGACAAGTGATAAGTGCACATGCATGGCCATTTTGAATCAATTGAACACAGCGTTTAATTGCTTCAATAATTCCAGCGGCATTATTCGATGAAGGTATACCTAATTGATCACTTTGTTTGTTTTTTAACGGTATGATAGGAAGAGCGTTTTGAAAATTTTTTGCAGGATTATTGATTAAAACAGATTGCACCTCAACATCAATCTGTAAAAAACGAGCGCGCGAACGAATAACATCTGGATCAGCAAGAAGTACAAAAGGCGGAATTTGGCGCGTAACACGCAAATTCCACGCTTTTAATACTATTTCAGGACCAATACCGGCAGGATCACCACCACTAACAATAAGAGCAGCCATTATGAATTTTGAATGCGTGCCACTCGCCGCAGTTCTCCTAAATATTTGTCGCTTAATTCTTCAAGTTTTTGCGGGCTTCTTTTTTTACTATCTTGAAGAGAAAATATCAGTCGAGCGACATAATCATCAGAAACTCTTTTTATTTTGCAGACAGCAATTGCTTCAATTCCATCAGATGTTTCTTGTAATTTTGTCATTTTTCCAGCAGGCGTTTCAAGAATAGCTTGTTCCCATGCATTAGGAAGTTGTGGCTCCAGAAACTTTCCTAAGTGGCGGATAGTAACGTCTAAAATACCTCTTGCTTGATTGTGAGCATTGGCACATCCACGGAAATGTGCGCGAAAATTACTTGCTTCTCTTTGACGTCTTTCAAAGATCTCTGAACGACGATGTGCAGGAATGACAAAAACAATTCGCTGTAATGTATATTCGTTGGTTGAAGGTTTTACACCACCATTTTTTAATATTCTGCGTACAGCTTCTTGTTCGCTAATCATACCTGTTTCAGCTTGATAGCGTGCGCTAACAAGACGCCCCCATCCTATTTGTCCACGGATGTAATCTTTAAAGTGTTGCACTGTGATCTCAGTTTGGATCAGAATCTGGTTGAGCTGATCAATCGTCATATTATTTTGTGTCGCAAAATTCTCAAAAGCTCTATCAACTTCATCATTGCTTACTTCAATATTAAGACGTTTTATTTCAATATTTTTTAGCTTTTCGTCAATAAGCTCTTTTTTAGCCTGTGCCACCAAATTGCCTTGCTTTTGTTGTAATCTGAGAAAAGCAAGGCGTCTTTGTATATCATAATTTGTGATGGGGTTGCCATTAACTGTAACAACAATAGAAGTCTGCGCAAAGACTGTCGGAATCAAAAATCCATTTATTAACAGGCTACTTACGCTCAAAGACGCAATATAAAATAAAGCAAGAAAACGCTTTTTCAATTTATTCATGTAAATAGGCTTTCGCATTGTTTATTAATTCTCATCAACAACTTAAAATACACGCTTTCTTTCATAAAAACAATGATAAGTTAAATGACTGATACATTCCCTTTATAAATTAATCTATCTTTTTTCCGATATCTGCAATCGTACGCAATGAAAGAGAGAAATTAAAGTTTTGCAAGGGTGCTTTCCTGCCTGGATTCGTTACCTGTTGATAACCGAATGTTAACCCGAAACATTCATCCATATAACTCAAGCTAATTCCTCGCTTTATAAATGTACCAGATACTAAATCATAACCGGCGTTGCTATTAATGGACCAATAATCTGCCAATTTAAGTCCTGTTTGAAAAGAAATTTCTTGGCGCTCTTGAGAATATTCATAATCTGGTTGCTTTGCGATATAGGCATATTGTAGAGCTGCCCAAAAATTTTGCCATTTTTGTGATGCTTCGATTTCACTACGGCGGATTTTTCCTGTTTTTTTGTCAAAGCGTCCACGCGTTTCTAAGGAAAAACCACTTTTATGGGTTGTACCAAACATTGCAACATAGTCTGAACGTTTTGCCTCTAAGCTAGAATGAGTACCGACATTGATAAAGTCCTTTTCTGCAAAAGAATTCTTTCCTGCTAGATGAAAGGATTGTCCAATGAGACCATAAAGAGACCAATTATCATTAAGGCTTCCAGAATATCTTATACCTATATTGGCTCTTGTACCACCTTCTACACGATCATAACCAGAAAATTTGTCTCGTTGAAAGAGAGTGGTTGCATCAAAGACAAAGCTTTGAGCATCTTCATTAGGAATTTGTCCAATATATTGTTCATTATTGCGTATAAAAATTTGTGCAGTTGGTTCTATAATATGTGTAGAATGATCAGCTGTAATGAGGAAGGGATAGCGTAGTTCCAACCCTGCTGTTGCCATGCCACGAATTGCTGAACCATGAATTGCGGATAAGGCATTGTTTTCTATAGAATCTGTGTGATTTTCTCTTGCATTGGTTGTAATGATATCAGCTCGTAGAGAGAGAAGAGGGGTTAAGATGAGTCCGTTGTGCGTGTTGAAGCGCTTTTTCCACTGAAGCTCGTTTGTTAAACGCAAACTATTTCCAGCCATACCAGAAAGTTTTACTGTGTTGAGAGGGTTTCCGTTCTGGTCGGGTGAACTGAAGTCAGCATGGCGACGATAAACTGATTGCATATTACTATGGAAGGTAAGCTCTCCATTATAAATGGGTTCATCTGGTGTGAAAAAATAATCGATGTGTGGTAAGACCCACGCTTGCCGAGAGTGACGTTCATAATGAGGATCATTCAATATTGAATCTTGAACTTTAAAATGATAAAAACGCATATCAAAATAATTTTTTCCTGCAAGACCATTCAGATAGATCTGAGAAAGTTGTGTAGGATTGTTATAGTTTTCAAGTTTATAGGCACGACTAAAATGCCGATCTGATTGTGCAAGAATATCCCATCCATAAGTCCAGTGTGAATTAATACGAAAATCCCCCTTTGTCGCCAGCATATAACGGTTTTTATGTTGGGCATCAATCGTATCATTATCAAATCTATGCGGTTTCATTTGATATATATGAGCAAAGCGAATATTATAACGTCCCGTTTTTAAACGCTGACGCCATTCCCCTTCGGTTAAAAGCCCTTGTTGGGTATAAACCGTAGAAGAAAGGGTAAAATCATAATGGGGGGCGAGATTCCAGAAATAAGAATTCTTTATCCCCATACCGAGATAATCAGTATAAAAAAAATGAGGAGTAAGCAGACCGCTAGCACGCCTAACAGTTGGATCATAGATCTCAAAATTTGGAAATTTTATAATCGGTACACCAAAAACTTCAAAACTGCTATTTTCAAACCGAATTTTTTTGATGCTATTATTCCATATGATCTTTCTTGCTTTAATTTTCCATAGGACGTCTCGATCTGGTTTATAAGAGCAAGGTTCACAGGCTGTATAGGTTGCATTTTCAAAGACTGTTATGTGGTTGTGTTTGCGTGTAGCATTTTGGGCTGAAAAGTGAACATTGTTGGCTGTATCAATACGTAAGGCGTTTACAAAACCCTCGCCAAGATCTTTGGTCATATCAATTTGGTTGGAATAAATTTTATTACCATCCTTTTGAGTAATTTCAACGTTCCCTTGTGCTATAAGCCGTCCTGTTTTTTGATTGTAAATAATTTTTTGAGCGACAACTTTATTGCCATCATATTCGATTTGAACATTACCGTGTGCAGAAACAGTGTTTTCATCACGATTGTAGATGAGTTCATCCGCAGAGAGCAAAAGAGGAGGTTCCGGATTTTGAATGCGACTTTGAGAAGGAGATAGAAGGCTTTGAGCGTGCGCACAATAAGACAAAGCACTTCCTAAAATAACCCCTATAACACTTTTAAAAGCGAGAGCACTTAATTTTGTTAAAATAGTTTTTTTAAGTGTTAATGCTTTCACTTAGCCATCCTCTTTATGAAGTAAAAAAGAGATTCCTAAGAATAACGCAATAACAACGGGTGTCCAAGCTGCAATAATTGGTGGAATATATCCAGCATTACCAAAAGCTTGAACAAGTACGGAAATAACATAAAGCATAAACCCAGCTATTACGCCACCAAGAATCAACATTCTAGATTGCCCAAAACGTGTAAAATTTAAAGATACAGTTGCTGCAATGAGGGTCATTGCCACAAGCAATGCCGGTAATGCAATCAAAGATTGAAAATACATATCAAAATTATTAGCAGAATAGCCAAATGAACGTGCAATCATAATTTTTTTTGGCAATTGGTAAAATGGAATAGTTGCGGGATTCACTAAACGTTCCGTTAAAAATTCAGGTTTTAGATTGGTTTTTATTTGCAACACGGTAAATTTTTCAGGAGGATGCCCTATTTTATAGATTGTTCCATTTGTTAATAGCCAAAATCCATTAGTCAAGGTTGCTTTTGGGGCGTTAATCCAATTTTTGACGGTTGCGTTGTCATTGTATTGTACAAAGGTTGCATCGAGAAGAGAAAGTCCTTGATCGGTGATAGATTTGGCGCCAATGGTTGTTCTGCCTAAATTTGTACGTTGTGTTAACCAGTGGATACTTGTATTGTGAAGAGGTGTTAGTACATTGTGATTGCGCCATTCAGTCATCTTTTTTTCTGCTTGAGAAAATCCCCATGCAGCAAGTGGATTAATGAGAAGAATTGAAAATAATCCCAAAAGAAAAGCTCCAAAACAAGCTGGCATAAGAAATTGCCATGCAGAAACACCGATTGAACGAGTCACTACAAGTTCAAGTTTTTTGTTGAGCGAGATAAGCGTTGCCATTGCAGAAAAGAGTGCAATGAAAGGGATAAGTTGTTGCATGATAAAAGGGATGCGTAAAGCAGAGAGGAAAAATGCATCTTTTGCTGTATAATGCGGAAGGGAAGATAGCCTACCGGAATTCTCTGTGAAATCGATTAAAAGAGCAAGAACAAAAATGCTTCCCCAGAAATAACAAGTTATTTTAAGATACCGTATAAAAAAATATCGTCCAAGTGTCCACCCAATCATGATATTTTATCCGAGGAATCTTGAGATTTTCGCTGTTCAAATTTGTTCATTATTTTTTGAAAAGCGATTTGAAGTATCTCATTAACTTTTGTGGGAAGCCCAATTTTATGATTCGTTAAAAGCATAAAAAAGACAAATGCACTTGTTCCTATGGGTATAATATAAAGGAGAGGAACGTATGCAAGATCGCTTTTTGATTTTTCTGCGAAAAAATATCCTATCCAATACACCAGAAAAGAAAGGGCAATTGCCGAGAGATTTGCGGAATGACGAGCTTGTCGATGGGAGCGTACATCTCCTGCCGCTGCTAATGCAATAAGTGAAAAAACAATAGGGTAGAGCCATTGTGTTAATCTGCGGTGAAATTCAGCTTTATATTGGAGTGGTTTTCGTTGATAGTAGGGATCTTTTGGGTCAGGGTTTTGTAAATAAGAAAGAGACTGATCTTTTGGATAAAGAGTAGGTGTTTTATCACTGGGGATAAACTCTCCTAGGCTAAAAGTATATGAGCTAAATTGCACGATTGAAACACTGTTATTTTGATGATTGACTCTTTCTATTTCACCGTTATTGAGAACCAGAAAACTGCCGTTTTTATTGCTCACAATGGATGCGTCTGTTGCATAATAAAAAAGATCAGTCTTAGGATCACGCTGGTCGGCAATGAAAAGGCGTTCAAGTGTTCCGTTTGGATTTCGTTCGCCAATTTCTATGTAAAGGTTATTGGCGAGTTTTTGAAAGCTCCCTTCACTAATGAATAGATTAATAAGATCAAAATGAGCGCTTGCTAGCATTTGTCGCATATGAAGTCGCGCTTGAGGAACAACAAAATTAGCTATAGAAAAGGAGATACAGGATGCAACAATAGCAAGAAGAAGGATAGGTTTCCAAACAGTACTTTTAGGAAAACCAGAGGCATTGATGACAGCAAATTCTGAGTCTTGATGCATTGCTGAGAGGATGGTTGTAACTGCGATCACTAATGCAAATGGAATGACAAGAAAAATAACAGAAGGAACCAATGAAAGTGAAAATTGTAAGACTGTGAGGAGTGTTTGTTTACTTGTTGTGAGAAAGTTTATCCGTGCAAGAATTTGTATAGTCCAACTAACGCCCACTGCTGCAATCATGACAGAACTAAACAAAACAAGGACACGTTTCAGGATGTAGAACTCAATAATACGCATAAATTGGGGAAAATCCTCAGTCTTTAATTCGATAGCAAATATTTTTACTGCTTTCGGTTAAAATGTAATAAAGTTTGAAAAAATATCCTTTCATGAATTGGATATTTTTACCAAATAAATAATATAAAATTGCCTATGAGGTCCTCTTTAAATTTTCCGTACATTATATTTTATTTTCAACTATAGTCTACAAAGAATCTAGAAAATAACTTAAAAAACTTTTTTATTAACGTTGAAAATAAAAATTATTGTCTTTTAAAGACACGTGCAAAAAGATGATGCATCTCCATCAAAAAAGAGGGTTTATATCTTGAACCGTTTCCTTTGTATTAGAGATATAGAAGTTTTTTTAAAAAGATGTTAGCTTTTTTATAAAGAATGATGAAGGCTTAAGAGATTGGATATTTTATTCTATCATTTGACGCAGTCAACGCTGAAGGATATTTTGCCGACGCTTGTGGAGCGTGCATTGGCTCGTTTTGGTAAAGTAACAATACAATGTGTGAGTAAAGAACAACGCGATTCTATAGATATACATTTATGGGTTTATGCTGATGAATCATTTATTGGACATGGAACGGAGTGTGATCAATATTCAAACTTTCAGCCTGTATTTCTGACGACAGGACAAGAAAATCCGAATGATTCAAAGGTTCGTTTTCTCATAGAGGGAGCTGTTTGTTCGGATATTGATGCTTATCAACGGCTTGTCGTGATATTTGATGGTAGAAGTGAAGAGCAGTTGAATCTCGTTCGTGCACAGTGGAAAAAATATAAAATGGAAAATCATAATTTAACGTATTGGCAACAGACTGAAGATAGTCGCTGGGAAAAACAGGTTTAATGCGTCTCGTATCTATTGCTCTGATTTTTATAGGATTGCTGGGAATAGTAAATCCAGCACTTTTTATTACGGAAGGTTCAGGGGGAGGGCGTTGGGTTTTTATTGTGATTTTTCTTTTAGGCATGCTAAAGATATGGCCTATAATTAAAAAAACGAAACGCCATGATGATGATTATTGATCGAATTTTGCTTATTTTATGGGCTGTGATGTTGTCCTTCTTTTGCGTGTCGTGGTTGGGGACAACGCATATCTTATCAAAAATGTTTGCTGTTGCTTATATGAGTAATATTGCAGATTTTTTATTTTTCTTTTTGAGTGCATTGTTTGCGGGAATATTGTGGTGGAAAATACCTCAACCCCTGTCTTTAAAAACAAAACTGGCAGCATTTTTGCCGCCAGTCCTTATTTTATTCTTCGTTATTATATTTTAGTTGGATATTTCATCATCTGTAAATCCGACGAAGCAAATCAGTGAAATAAAAGAAGCAAGAAGCAAATAATAACCGATATAAGATGTATCGAAATGTTGCACCAGATATTCTGCAATATAAGGCGCGAGAGATGCTCCTATGATAGCAGATAAATTGAAAGTGATAGAAGAACCGGTATATCGGATTGCTGTTGGGTATGGTGAAGCCAAAACAGCACCAAGAGGACTGTATATCATTCCCATGAGAGACAAACCAATAACAGACATTGCAAGGACTCCTATAACTCCAGAATTTAAGAAATAAGGAATTGCGAAAGAATAAATACCGGTGATGATCGTAATCCAAATCATCAAAGTTCTACGTCTAATACGGTCAGCGAGTTTTCCAGTGATGACAGTAAAAATCCCACAAAAAATAGCACCGACAATTTCGATTTGAAGAGCTTGATGAAATGGCAATTGCAGATGGTTTGTTGAATAGCTTAACAAATATGTAGTAACCAAGTAAAACAAAACAAAAGTTGCCATACCAGAAAATACTCCAAGAAATAGGATTCGTGGACATTTTAAAAAGACATCTATGATAGGAACTTTGACATGTTCTTTACTTTCAAGAGTTTTTTTGAATTGAACAGTTTCATTAATTGAAAGACGGACCCATAATCCTATAATCATAAAAACAACTGAAGCAATAAAAGGAATACGCCATCCCCAAGCTAAAAGTTCTGCACGATCAAGGAAATGCAACAGAGCTAAATAAACAGCAATAGATAAAAACAAACCTATTGAAACGCCTAATTGGGGGAACATCGCATACCAGCCGCGCTTTTCTGGAGGGGCATTTTCTGTTGCGAGCAAAACAGCGCCTCCCCATTCTCCTCCTAATCCCATTCCCTGTCCAATACGGCACAAGGTTAAGAGGAAAGGGGCAAACCACCCTGCTATTTCATAAGTAGGAAGAAAACCAATAATGACTGTTGAAAGACCCATTGTGAGAAGAGAAGCAATAAGTGTTGCTTTTCTTCCAATTTTATCCCCAAAATGTCCAAAAACAACTGATCCAAAAGGGCGAGCAAAAAAGGCTGCTCCAAATATCAGGAAAGATTGTAAAATGGCAGTCTGATCATTTTGTGTTGGAAAAAACACATGAGGAAATATAAGAGCTGCGGCAGTGCCAAAGACATAGAAATCGAAGAATTCAATTGTTGGTCCAATAAGGCTTGCAAATAAAATTCGACGAGGGGAGTTTCTGTTGCTTGTAGCTTTCATTTCTGAGTTTATAGACATGAATAGAATGTCCCTTTCAGTATATGACAAATCAAATAACGAGTTAACTGACTATAACTATAGAAATTTCAAATCAGTGTCGAGTCAATATTATGACACTTCGTTATATATTAGAACAATGATTATGGACTGATGAGTATGAATAAGTGTTCTATATATTATCCAAAATGAATAAAATAAAGACGCTGCTTTAAATGCTGTAGAAGATGGCAATAGGTGGCTATAAACGCAGCTCTCATTCACATTGCTGTTTCCTTTAAAGTTTAATGCCATTTTTATCTATTAAGGGATCAATCTTATTCGTAGATCAGTGTTTAGTGTCTCAAAATATTAAAAATATTTTTCATGGATGCAATTGCAACACTTTTAAAGTGTATCTAAAGCAAATTAAATCTTTTAGTTGTGCATGCATTTTAAAACACATGGTGTATATTTGATCTGTCAGAGCTTAATCCATCGAATGCTTTGCTATCTTAAAAGATATGAGGTTGAGCAATTACGTTGTGTTGTTTTGATCTATGCACTTTTTTCTAAATGGGAGAATTTAAATTTATGGAGTGTAAATAATGCAACGCAAATTGAAATTAAGTTTTTGTGCGGTAATGGCCAGTGGTTTTTTTGTCAAGATTGCGAGTGCATATGGAGTAGCTACACCAAGAGAAAAGTTATTAACACCAGTAAGTATCAGTGAACACCTAGAAGAGACAAGAAAGTTGTTATCGGAAGTGAGGGGACTAAAAGAAAAAAAGGGGGGATCAAAAAAGATAGAGAATAAACAGACAGTAGAAGGAAGTGATCTTTCAGAAGAGGAAAGGAAGGAATTAGAAAACCTATTTTTTGAAGTACTCACAAATTCAATAATTTATGATGATATTGCCGTTTATATTACTGACCGTGATTCTGAGGACTCTGGTAAAAAAGTAAATAGCTTTAATTATGAAGACGCTGGATATTCTATCAATAATACGGTTCAGGAGGGTGGAAAACTTTACATTGATGCAGCAAGTGTTAGCAGGGATACGACAATTGAGCATGGTGGGATTGAGTTTGTCCAAAACTTAAGCATTTCAGAATATGCCACTGTTAAAAAAGGTGGTAAACAAATTGTTGAGAGTGGTGCAAATGCAGAAGGTGCTAAAATTTATGGTGGCGAGCAGATTATTTTTGGTAAGGGAAGTCTTGGATCTGGTTTGTTGCGTAAAGATAAGGCAAGTAGTGCTTATAACACCGAAATTTATGCTGAAGATGGAATACTAGGAATACAAAGTGTCTATAGTGGGGGGATGGCTGTTGACACAAAGATTATGAGAGGCGGTGTCCAGAATCTTGATGGTGAAGAGAATTTTCATAACGGCTTCTCAGAAGATGCTGATACAGCCGATACAGAAGATGAAGATTTTACAATTAATGAGGGGGCTTTTGCACTGAGTAGCGAACTTTTTAAAAATGGTATGCAGAATATCTTTGCGGGAGGGAATGCGAGTGAAGTTACTTTATACGATAGAGCTATTCAGAATATATATGATTCTGGATATGCGGATAATCTAACTATTAATCATCAAGCAAGGTCATGGGGTTTTGCTGGTGCGATATTAGGTGAAAATACAAATGTTCATGATTTTGGTAGTCTTTATCTTTATGCTGGGAATGGTGAAGCTGTTACGGAAGTAGAAAATCTTAATTTAAATGGAGAAGATAGCAAACTATACATTATTGCGTCTGAAGATAACGGCAAAAAACCTGAGATTAATGTTAAGAATTTAAAAGGAAGTGGCAGAGTTATTTTTACGTCTTTAGGGACGAATAAGCTCTATTCTCAACTTAATATTGATGATCTTTCAGGTTCTTTACATTTCGATTTTAATGTCAATTTTGCCAAGCAGCTTAGTGATTATCTTGTGATTAAAAAAAGGGGCTCTGGTTCTCACACAATAAGTGTGGCTGATTCTGGGCGTGAAATTACAAATTCTTCTTACAAAAAGCTTAAATTAATTACTGATCGCAGCGGAAATGCCCATTTTACTCTGACAAACACTTTTGGTGAAAAAATCGGAACTGTTGATGCCGGAACCTATCGGTACAGTTTGAAACATAGAAACAATAAGGGTACTGGTAAAGTTTGGTACTTAGATGCAAACCACACCATTGATGAGACAACTTCTCAAGTTTTTGATAGTGTATTGAAACCATATACTGGTTCATCAAGTGATTTACTTACAGAACTCACAATTGATCAAGGAACAACTGTTTCTATTGCAGATCCTAGCTTTGACACGAGTAGCAAGGAAGTTGATAGCAATGGAGAAACTTCAATTAGTAATACAGTTAAAGATGGTGGAAAGCTTTCCGTTTATAGCGGTGGTTTTAGCTTGTATACGACAATTCAAAGAGGTGGCACTGAGCTTATTAAAACACAGGGTCTTTCACAGGATACTATTGTTCATAAAGGTGGGCAACAAAAGGTTGAAGATGGGGGAAAAGCTGAAGGGGTTAAAATTTACGGTGGTGAGCAGTTTGTTTCAGGAAAGTCTGATATCAAAGGTGAGATGGTAAGAAGCAGTGCCTATGACACTATCGTTTCTGGTGAGAATGGAGTGCGAGGATATCAGAATGTGTATGATGATGGAGAGGTTTTTAACACAAAGATCATGGAAGGAGGGATACAAAATCTTTATGGAGAAGAGGATCTAAACGATTATAGCAGTTTTGCCTTTGATACGAAGGTCTTTTCTGGTGGAGAGCAACACATTTTAGCGGGGGGAATCGCGATTGGCGTTCTTTTACAAGGGAATGCTTTCCAAGCAATAGATTTAGGAGGCTATGTAAAGGATTTAATAATTAGAGATCAAGCACAATCGTGGTTACATTTTGGTGCAACATTAGAAGGAAGCATTATGATTCATGATTCTGGACGGATTTATCTTTATGCTGGTGCTGAGCGATCTCGTACTGAAGTAGAAAAAATTGTCTTAAATGGCAGAGATACAAAATTGTACGCGATTGCCTCTAATATAGATGGTGAAAGTTCTTTGATTGAGAATCTGAGTGGGAATGGTCGTGTTATTTTTACTTCTACCGTGTTTAATCCACATTACTCTAAACTTGAGATCAATGATCTTTCAGGGAGTTTACATTTTAGGTTGCATACTAATTTTGCAGAACAGCGCGGTGATTATCTTCTGATAAAACAAGGATCAGGTAATCACACCATAAGTGTTATCGATTCTGGTGTTGAAATGACCAATTCTCCTCTACAAGATCAGAATTTAGTTTTGGAGCTTGATTTAATTCATGTTCAAAGCGGAAATGCGCATTTTACTCTGACAGATTTTTCTGGTGAAGAGACGAGTACGATTGATGGTGGAGCCTACATGTATGGCTTAAAGACAAAAGATGATAATGGGGGAAAGACTTGGTCTTTGGCTACATCACAAATAACTTCTGCTCCTGTAATTCCTTCACCTCATGTGGAGTCGCCTATAGATAAGCTTCCTGAAAAAGAAGAAATATGACATCGTCAAAAGATTTTAGTATCTCTGATGTAATTCATTACAGCATTGGGGAAGGAGGAGAAATTCTACAAAGCTCTTTGCTCGGTGATGATAACGTAGTTTATGTCTCTGATGATGGAGAGCAAGGTGTTCTTAAGAAGTCTATTAATAATACAATTCAGGGATCAGGAAGACTTTATGTTGAAGCTGGTGGTTTCAGTAAAAATACAACCATTGAAAATGGTGGTACTGAGATTGTAGGGGAACAGGGGGTCTCAGAATCTACGATTATTTACGAGGGTGGAAAACAAAAAGTGGAGGGGGGAGGCTCTGCTTTGAGAGTTGAAATTTATGGTGGGGAGCAGCTTGTTTTCGGAAATGGTTATGTAAATGGTGGAATGGTGGGGAGCAGTGCTTATAACACGACACTTTATGGTCAAGGTGATACGCCGGGACAGCAGAATGTATATGATGATGGGATGGCTGTGGGAACAAAAGTGATGAGTGGAGGAGTACAAACTCTTGCTAAGTGGTTTCCTAATGATGATAACTTTGCAGAAAAAGCCGGCGGTTTAGCTGTAAATGCTGAAATCTTTTCAGAGGGTGTGCAGCGTGTTTTAGCAGGAGGTGAAGCAAATACAGTCATTTTACGCACTGGTGGTGTTCAAGAAGTCTATGCAGGTGGAATTGTAAAGAATCTAACGATTGAAGGTAATGCTAATTCATGGATTTCTCCTGGTGCAATATTAGGAGGAGAAATAAAAGTTCAGGATTTTGGTGGGCTCCATCTTGATGCTGGAGACGATGGTCAACAAACTATAGTAGAAAACATTGAATTAAATGGAGAAGACGCTCAATTATACTCCGTTGCTCGTGGGTTTGACGACAAAAGTACACGCATTCAGCAGTTAAGCGGTGTAGGAAAAGTCATTTTTACCTCTTTTGAAGATGATTTATATTACTCTCAGCTTTACATTGATAATCTAGCAGGGAGTCTACATTTTAACTTTAATGTTAGCCTTGCAGAAGAAAAAGGTGATTATCTCTTTATCAAGAATGGGAGTGGTTCTCACACAATAAGTATTTTAGATTCCGGTATTGAAATTGTTGATCCCTCTTCAACAGAACTTGATTTAATTTTTGATCAAAGTGGTGGCGCACATTTTACCTTGAGAAGCTTTTCTGGTGCAAATGTTTAAACTATTGATGGCGGAACCTATACGTATGGTTTAAAACAGAGAATTGATGAGGATGGGGGTGAAAAAGTTTGGTATTTATCTGCAGTATTTATTGATAATGTTTCATTTCTCAACAGTTTACCACGTAGTAGAAGCAGATCTGTGCGGCATTTAAATCAAAATCAATCAGTTTCTTCTCTTTCAACGATTGCAGCATCACAAGAGCATGCTATTAAATTGCCACGTCGAAGAAAAAACCGCCAAAACTTGAGTCAAAGATCTCCAGCTTTTGTTTCTCCAACTGTTTCCTCTCTTGGAAGTCACGTTATTGAAGTCTCAGGTCCAGCGAGTTCTCATCCTCTTTCTGCTGAAGAGCAACAAACTGCTATTTCAGAATCTTCTCACTCTTTAGCCGATCAGATGATTGTGCGTCCAGTTCATAAAGAACAGCCTTCTCCACAATTGAGTGAGACGCTTTCAGTTTCTCACTTTTTGACCACGCCCTCTACAGATGCGGTATTGTCTATGTCTGTAGCTCCAGCGATGGTGTTTCACAACGAAATGCAAACAGTGCGTGCGGGAAGAGGAATTCTAGATAAAAGTAAAAAGAATGCAGCTTTATGGACCTATGCGATTAAATCTAAAGAGAGTATTGCGACAGAGCATATAGATTTTAAGTTAGATCAGACAGGTATTGTTTTAGGGATCAATGGTTTAAGCGAGTGGGAAAGTGGAGAATTTTATATAGGTGGTTTTGGCAGTTATGATCGTGTCCGTGTTGCGCATGCACGGGGGGGTATCAGTGGTATCAATACTTATGGTATTGGCGCTTATGTCACTTATTTGGATCATAGTGGATGGTATCTCGATGGTATTTTAAAATACAATCATTATCAAAATACTCTAAAGGCAGTTTCAACGAATGGTTTAGGGATTGAAGGAAGTTATAGGCAATGGGCGGTGGGCGCCTCCTTTGAAGCAGGTTATCGACTTCAGACGTCAAAGAACAGTTGGTTGCAGCCTTATGGACAATTTACATGGTTGCAAGTTGAAGGTAAAGAAATCAAGTTATCGAATGACATGACAGGTGACATGCGTCCATTCACTTCATTACGCAGTGAGGTTGGCTTATCTTTAGGATATGAATTTGGTTCTCACATGGATTCCTCATCGCTTGCGTATATTACAGCAGCATGGTTGCGTGAGAATAAAGATGACAATCAAACGTTAATTAATCAACGGCATTCATTTACCACGGACTTATCAGGGAATGCAGGTAAATTAGGAATAGGTTTAAGCAGTTTAGTGAGTGAGAAGTTAAAGTTATATGGTGAGGCCCATTATATTAAAGGGCGTAAAACAAAACAGTCCCTTCAGGGAATTATAGGTGTACGCTATAGTTTCTAAATATATGGTTATTTTTTAGTTATCTTTAAATATATGATTGTTTTAAAGGTCTTTAATTAAAGGTTCAGAGAACAATTTTTCAGAGCATGCAGCTTCGTTGTTCATGATAAACTGTATACCCTTATATACTTGATTATGCATTACTTTTTATCTTTTATAAGAAAACTCCGAGAAAATGCTAAAGAAGCACTATAAGAGCGCTCTTATATTCTTGATCAAAAAAGTATTTAAAAACTATAAAGAGCGGTTTTTTATGAGATAAGGATGATTTTTAAGAAGGATTGTTGCAATCTAAGGTTGAAAATATATTTTGTAGAGCTAATTACGTTTAGTGTCTATGCAGGCGTGAAGGGGGGAGGATATGGCTCTACAATATAAATGGAAACGACATTGTTGGATACTCATGTTGAGCAGCTGTTTTGTGCAAGCTGCTGCTGCAAATGAGGGGGGACCAGCACTTTTTTGTCAATCTTCAAGTTATGAAAATGATAAAGTATTTCAAGATCAATACAATGAGGATATGAAAACAGGCAGATGCATACTTGGAGCCTCTAATGATGCCATGGTAAGAACGCGCAATGAATTAGACTTTTTGAAAAAGCCTAGCGATTTTATCATGGATAAGGGTGCTAGAGTGTTTGCGAGTCAACAGGAACTTGACAGTAGTCATCGTGACAATGCTGGATATAATGCACAAGAACAAAATACTGCGTTTCTTAAAAAGCCTGAACTTATCTCCATTAAAGATGGGGCAATTTTAGAAAATTATATCCTTGATAATGAAGGTAAAGCATACATTTCAAATGATGGTGAGATTGATAGTCCAGGGCGATCCATTAATAACACTGTAAGGAATGGTGCAGAGCTTTATGTGTATGCAGGAGGACTCAGTGAGAATAGTAAAATTGAACATGGTGGAATTGAAAATGTTCAGGCTTTGAAGGGAAAACAAGGTTTTTCGAAAAATGCTGTTGTTGAAGAAGGCGGACACCAAAGTGTTGGAAATGGAGGAAAAGTAGAAGGGACTAAAATTTATGGTGGTGAGCAGCTTGTTTTCGGCGAGGGGGATATTGGAGGAGAGATTAAAGGGAGTAGTGCTTCTCATACTGTCATTTATGGTCAAGATGAAACACTAGGCCAACAAAAAGTATATGATGGCGGAAAAGTTTGGAATACGAAAGTTATGCGAGGGGGTGTCCAAGAGGTTGGAAAAAAGTCTCAAAGTGCAAAAAATGGTGGTTTTGCATTTGACACAGAAGTTTTTGGTGGTGGTAAACAACGTATCTTAAAAGGCGGTCAGGCTATTGGAGTCACTTTAAATGAGAGTGCTATTCAGGAAATATATACTGATGGATCTGTAAAGAATCTAACAATGAATGATCAAACAAAATCATGGGTGCATGCTGGAGCAACATTAGAAGGCAAGACACAGGTAAACCATTCTGGGCAGATCCATCTTTATGCTGGGAATGATCAACAACGCACCACAGTAGAAGATATTATTTTAAATGGAAAAGATACAAAACTGTACTCTGTTACTGATGAGTTTGATGGAAAAAGTTCTTTGATACAAAAATTAAGTGGTGAAGGGAGTGTTATTTTTTCGTTTACAGGTTCTGATCCATATTATTCTCAGCTTCATGTGAATAATCTTTCAGGAAATTTACATTTCGCGTTCAATACTACGATTGCCCATAACCGTGGTGATTATCTCTTGGTTGAGAAAGGCGCTGGGAAACATACAATAAGTGTTGCTGATTCTGGAGTTGAAATCACAGATCCTTTTTCAAATAAGCGTGATTTAATTACGGATCAAAGTGGTGGTGCGCATTTTACGCTGACAGATTTTAAGGGTGAAAAAATTAACGCCATTGATGGTGGAACTTATATGTATGATTTGAAAGAAAGAAAGGATGAAAATGGGAAAGTTTGGTTTTTATCGGCAGACCGCCTCAGTGGACCAGAGCCTTCTATGCCAGATCCGACAGATCCTTTTTTTCCTGGTGAAACATCAACAACCCCCTCTACAGATGCAGTGTTAACGTTGTCCGTAGTCCCTGGACTTATTTTTAATAATGAGTTGCAAGTTGTACGGAATGGTAGAAAAATTTGGGACAGAAATAAGAAAGATATCGAACTATGGACTTATGGGATTAAGAGCAGAGAACGTGTTGCGACAGGCCATACACACTTTAAGCTTGGGCAGACAGGTTTAGTCTTTGGTGCTGATCAGTTGAGTGAATTAAGGCATGGAGAGTTGTATGTTGGTGGTTTTGGGAGTTATGATCAAGCACGTGTTTCTCATGCACGAGGTGGTGATAGTGATTTGAGCTCTTATAGCATTGGAACTTACGCAACTTATTTTGATCATCGTGGATGGTATATGGATGGTGTTTTGAAATATAATTATTACCGAGATAATTTAAAAGCCATATCAACGAATGGTTTAGCTATTCAAAGTCATTACAATCAGTGGGCGATAGGTGGATCATTTGAGATTGGCTGTTATTTTGAACCGGCACAGAATACTTGGATGCAGCCTTATATCAAGCTAACAGGTTTGCAGGTTGAAGGTAAAAGAATAAAACTTTCCAATGAAATGATAGGTGATCTAAGCCCATTAAATTCATTCCGCAGTGAAGTTGGATTGACTGCAGGACATGAATTTTTTGTGAATTCAGAAACTTCATTAACAGCTTACATTATGGCAGCTTGGTTGCGTGAGAATATAAATAATAATTATACGACAATTAATAAGCAGTATAAATTTATTACAGATTTATCAGGCAGTGCGGGTAAATTGGGAATTGGTTTAAACGGTACGGTCAATGATAAACTAACACTTTATGCGGAAGCACATTATCTAAAAGGACATAAGATTAAGAATGCTCTTCAAGGTATTTTAGGATTACGCTATAGTTTCTAAATATGTGTGTACACGGCTGATTAATTTTACAAATGTAATTATTTTGCAAGCTTAAACAGATAACGCTCGATTTTGTCTTCTCGAGAGTATAGGGACTTTCTCAAATAGTAGGAATGTCTTTATACTCTCTTTTTTAAAGGCAACATACTGAATTTATAATAATAATTCATTTCTATGCATGTTGAATGAGAGTCTCGAGTATCATAGGATTCTCTCATTCCAAATCTGTTTATGTTGAATCAATCAAAATTATTCGCTTGGCACATCACAAGTGGGATGAACGTGTGGATAAAAACTATATAAGAAAAGAGTAAAAATGTCTCTTATGAATCTTCTCTAGTGTCAAGGGCTGTCACAACATTAGGATGGCAAAGTGTATGATGATATCGGCTCGCTTCTTCATAAGCGTAAAGATTGGGGACGCAATGGCTTTACCGGTATACCATTCATGGGATGATGTCGCGAAATGGGTTCGGGTGCGTTGAGAGATGTCTCTTTAAAACAAGCGCGTGAATGTACAATTCAAAGGCGTTTTGTGTTCCGTGAAGGACGTGACCTCGTTAGGCACGAGCATTTTGTTCATCTAACTTCAAATATTGAAAATTGTTCCTTGAACTCAAGTAAACAATTTGAATTTTATTAAGATTTTCAGCCGTAAGTTAGAATTTTCTAGTAGCTCATAGATACACAACTTAAAGTTGTTTATATTAAAAAATACACTTAAAAAGTGTTTTTAAACATAAATAAAACACATTACGATACAATCTAAGACGAGTTACCTACGTAGCCGTGGGATATTTTTCTAAATAATTGAGAGTGGAGTGTCGATAATGCAGTATAAACATAAGTTGAGTTTTTCAGTATTGATGATCAGTAGTTGTCTTGTACAAGTTGCAAGTGCAGTTGAAAACAGGAATGAAGAGTTAAAAAGATTAGAAAATGTGGAAAGTGGAGGGAAGGTACCAAAAGGTTCAGCACTGATTACAACCCTTTTCAACAATAATGTTAAGATCGAAGGTGGTGGTGTTGAAATTGTTGAAAATGGAGCAACTTCTGTAGGTGCTACTATTGAAAAAGGAGGGATGCAAATAGTTACACGTGGAGGAAATGCAATAGATGCTAAAATCCTTGGAGGTAAGCAGTTTATTCATGAAGAAAAAGGTCTTGATCTTATAAGCGTGGAGAGAAAAAGTAGTGCATATAAATCCACAGTTTCTGGTGGCAGTGGAGCAGTGGGACAGCAGAATGTGTATGATGGAGCGTGGGTTTGGAATACGAAAGTGGTAGATAACGGAGAACAAAACCTTTATGCAGGAGAAAGAAAAGAGGGGGGAAAATCAATGTATGCTGAGGTCTCTGGAAATGGGAGACAGCACGTCTTAGCGTTAGGAGAATCTTTTGCTACTAATTTGAAAGATCATGCTATTCAAGTTGTATATCCTGAAGGGTTTGTGGATGGTCTGACTGTTAACAACTTTGCTAAGT
Organism: Bartonella sp. CL25QHWL; assembly: GCF_042195335.1. Taxonomy (NCBI): domain Bacteria; kingdom Pseudomonadati; phylum Pseudomonadota; class Alphaproteobacteria; order Hyphomicrobiales; family Bartonellaceae; genus Bartonella; species Bartonella sp. CL25QHWL. The sequence goes on from NZ_JBHIOE010000002.1 coordinate 222,343, forward strand.
CATGGTTCCATGTTGGTATAAAAGATGTCGTTGGAGAAGTAATGGTCAATGATCACGGAGAACTTTATTTATTCGCTGGTGATAGGACAAATCATACGACTAAGAAAAAAATTCCTATAAAGGACAGAGTTGAAGAAACAATATTTGAGGTTGGTGAACGGAATATAGGAGAAAAACCTCAGATTGAAATTGAAGATTTAGGGGGGCAGGATGGGACTATTATTTTTACTTCTATACCGTATGATCCACAACATATTTCACTTCACGTTGAGAAACTTTCAGGAAGTTTGCATTTTCGATTCAATATTAGTGCTACGGGGGATGCAAGTGATTACGTGTCGATTGATGAAGGTTCGGGTAATCACAAAATAAGCGTTGCAGATTCTGGTCGTGAAATTACAGGTCCTATCTCTCAGAAAAATGGTTGGGCTACAGAGATTAATTTAGTTACTGATAAATTAGGAGGCGCTAATTTTACTCTGGAAGATCTTTCGGGTAATTATATTACAGCTGTTGATGGTGGAGCCTATCAGTATGTTTTACGAAAGAGAGAAAGATGTGCTGATTCTAGTGGTTATTCTACAATTTGGTATTTAAGTTCTGCCTCTGAAGGTACGACACGTTCGAGTACTGAAACACAGTGTGTAAACAAGAAAACGAAGATTCCTCTTGCATTATCTGATCAAGGTGCTTCTTCTAGAGGAAAAAATACCGGTTCTCGTAAACCTACTAAAAAACAACCAGCTAAACCACGTCCTCCACGTCATTTAAGAGAAGCGCAGAATGTCTCTAGTGTTTCTGTATCTCCCTCTCAAGAAAATCAGAATCGTCTGGTGTTTCCTCTAGCGAGTCCTCTTCATTTTTCTGATGAAGAGCAACAGGCTGTTGTTTCAGAATCTTCACACTCTTTAGCCGATCAAATGATTTTGCGTCCAGTTCATAAAGAACAGCCTTCTCCACAATTGAGAGAGACGCTTTCAGTTTCTCACTTTTTGACCACGCCCTCTACAGATGCGGTATTGTCTATGTCTGTAGCTCCAGCGATGGTGTTTCACAACGAAATGCAAACAGTGCGTGCGGGAAGAGGAATTCTAGATAAAAGTAAAAAGAATGCAGCTTTATGGACCTATGCGATTAAATCTAAAGAGAGTATTGCGACAGAGCATATAGATTTTAAGTTAGATCAGACAGGTATTGTTTTAGGGATCAATGGTTTAAGCGAGTGGGAAAGTGGAGAATTTTATATAGGTGGTTTTGGCAGTTATGATCGTGTCCGTGTTGCGCATGCACGGGGGGGTATCAGTGGTATCAATACTTATGGTATTGGCGCTTATGTCACTTATTTGGATCATAGTGGATGGTATCTCGATGGTATTTTAAAATACAATCATTATCAAAATACTCTAAAGGCAGTTTCAACGAATGGTTTAGGGATTGAAGGAAGTTATAGGCAATGGGCGGTGGGCGCCTCCTTTGAAGCAGGTTATCGACTTCAGACGTCAAAGAACAGTTGGTTGCAGCCTTATGGACAATTTACATGGTTGCAAGTTGAAGGTAAAGAAATCAAGTTATCGAATGACATGACAGGTGACATGCGTCCATTCACTTCATTACGCAGTGAGGTTGGCTTATCTTTAGGATATGAATTTGGTTCTCACATGGATTCCTCATCGCTTGCGTATATTACAGCAGCATGGTTGCGTGAGAATAAAGATGACAATCAAACGTTAATTAATCAACGGCATTCATTTACCACGGACTTATCAGGGAATGCAGGTAAATTAGGAATAGGTTTAAGCAGTTTAGTGAGTGAGAAGTTAAAGTTATATGGTGAGGCCCATTATATTAAAGGGCGTAAAACAAAACAGTCCCTTCAGGGAATTATAGGTGTACGCTATAGTTTCTAAATATATGGTTATTTTTAATTGATCTCAATGTGTGTAGAAGGATTTTCAAACCAAGTGTCTAGGTTCGTCCTCTTTAAAGAAGAAGGCTTTCAAAAAGATATATTTTTTGCATGTGAGTTTTTTCTTATGACTTTTTATTGCTTAAATGATAATTTTGATGGGAAGCATTTAAGATTATGAAAGAAGGTTCAATATTTATTGAGAGTCGGTAGCGCATCTTTATGATGGGATGAGCGATTGCAGGTATTTTTATTAAAGTTTTCTTTATAATTCATTCTATATTTTGAGAATTTGTGTAGATTTTTGCAGAGTCACTTGGCAAAGGGCTCCTTGCTCGCTATAGAAACAGTCAGAGAATGTTATAAATGAAATAAAGGTGAGTAAATGGCTTTAGAGCGTACTTTTTCGATGATTAAACCAGATGCAACCCGTCGTAATTTGACTGGCGCAATTACTAAAATGCTTGAGGATGCGGAGCTACGTGTTATTGCGTCTAAACGTGTTTGGATGAGCAAACGTGAGGCTGAAAAATTTTATGCTATTCATAAAGAACGCCCTTTTTTTAGTGAATTGGTTGAATTCATGTCTTCTGGTCCAACCGTTGTACAAGTTTTGGAAGGCGAAAATGCAATAGCTAAAAACCGTGAAGTAATGGGGGCTACGAATCCTAGTGATGCAGAAGAAGGGACAATTCGTAAGGTTCATGCTTTATCGATTGGCGAAAATTCTGTCCATGGATCCGATAGTGCTGAAACGGCAAAAACAGAAATCGCCTTTTGGTTTTCTGAGATAGAAATTGTTGGTTAATAAAGCGTTTATAATAATAAAGCGTATATAAGAAGCAAAAATCCGAAACACTATATTTCGGTTTTTTGCTTATAAGATTATAGACTTTTTTGAAAGCATATGGAGCATTAATTGTTTTTTTAGCTTTTAATATTACAGCTGCTTTTACGAAAATATAAAGCCTATTTACTCTTTTTTGAAGAGCTTTTATCTATATACCACCCTTACTTGTAATGTGCAAAAAAGTGCTTGATTGATTTATCATTAATAAAAATAAATCAATCTTATGCTATTCTTATCTCTTATTTAAGTACAAAAAGATAAATTATCATTATAAATCTCCATACTCTTCATAGGATAACGTGTTTTAAACCTGCACGAAAATAATCCCACCCTGTCCACAATGTAAGGAGGGCAGAAATCCACAGCATAGTAATGCCAAACTCTACTGTGTAAGGGAAAATTTTATTACCGGCTGGTCCAGCTAAAAGAAATACAATAGCGATCATTTGTACAAAAGTTTTCCATTTTGCAAGACGAGAGACAGGAACACTAACTTTTAACTCAGCCAAATATTCACGTAATCCTGATACAAGAATTTCTCTGCAAAGAATGATAATAGCTGCCCATAGTGTCCACCCAGCGATGGTACTGTCTGCGGCAAGCAAGAGCAAACAAGCAGAGACGAGAAGTTTATCGGCAATTGGATCTAACATGCGACCAATATTGGATGTTTGTTCCCAAATACGAGCAAGGTAACCGTCAAGAAAGTCAGTAATGGATGCAACGATAAAAATGGAAACAGCAATCCAGCGAGTGATATCACTTGATTGTAGCCGCCCTTCTAAAAAAAAGCATGCAACAACCATTGGGACTGCAACAATTCGTGCATAAGTTAAAATATTTGGAAAAGAAAAAGTATGATTTTTCATGGAGCCATTTTTAATTCTTGTGAAAGAGAATATATTTCCTTAACGTAACAAGTCGAAGGTTATGAAACAAGCCTATTTTTCATGAAAATGGTTATGAATTTTTTGTGCAATTGTCATAGAGATTCCCGTAACTTTTTTTAAATCTTCAAATGAGGCACTAGCAACAGCTTTGGCACTTCCAAAATGATGAAGCAATGCACGCTTTCTTGTCGGACCAATATTTTCGATTTCATCAAGTGGGTTTTTGAATGTTGCTTTTTTTCGTTTTATCCTATGAGTTCCAATCGCAAAACGGTGTGCTTCATCACGCAGACGTTGCAAAAAATAGAGGATAGGATCACGTGGAGGAAGTGTAAAGGGGGGGATACCTTTTATAAAAAATCGTTCACGTCCCGCATGACGGTCAACACCTTTGGCGATTCCAACAACTGTGAAGAGATCATTTAATTGTAATTCAGCAAGTATTGCATGTACGCTGTTGATTTGTCCTTCACCACCATCGATTAAGATAAGGTCAGGCCAAATGGGAAAAAGATCATCATCTTTTATGTCATGACTTCTATTTGGCAGATCATACTCTTTGATAAGGCGTGAAAATCTTCGTTTAATCACTTCTTTCATCATGCCAAAATCATCGCCAGGCGTGATATCTGTTGAGCGAATGTTGAATTTTCGATATTGATTTTTAATAAATCCCATTTGACCAGCAACAATCATAGCCCCTACAGCATTTGTTCCCATGATATGAGAATTGTCATAGACTTCTATCCGGCGTGGAGGAACAGGTAGTTGGAATGTTTTAGCAAGACCTTGAAGCAATTTTGTATGGGTGGCTGTTTCAGAAAGCTTATGTTCAAGTGCTTCATGAGCATTGAGATAGGCACGATTAACAAGAGTTTTTCGTTCACCTTGTTTAGGTAAAGAGAGGGACACTTTGTGATTTGCTTTGAGACTAAATGCCTCTGTAAGAAGTGTCTTTTCTTCAATTTCTTCAGATAAAAGGATGCTTTTAGGAAGTGGTTTATCATCGTAAAATTGGGCAAGAAAACTCGCTAAAATTTCAGTGCGGGAAAAAGAGGGATCTGCTTTAGGAAAATAGGCACGGTTTCCCCAATTTTGCCCCATGCGAAAAAAGAACACTTGAATACAGGTCATTCCTTCTTTTTGCGCAATTGCAAATACATCCGCTTCTTTTATCGTTTGAGGATTAATACCTTGATGGCTTTGTATGTGAGAAAGGGCTGATAAGCGGTCACGATAGGAAGCTGCTTGTTCAAAATCGAGATTTTCAGCGGCTTTATGCATAGCTTGAACCATATCGCTTTTAATAGATTGATCTTTTCCCGAAAGGAACGCTTTTGCTCCTTTCACCAGTTCTTTATAATCACTGTCACTAATTTCATGAGTACAAGGTGCAGAACATCGCTTAATTTGATAAAGCAAGCAGGGGCGTGTACGGTTTTCAAAAACTGAATCAGTACAGGTTCGTAATAAAAAGACGCGTTGTAAAACATGAACTGTTTGTGTCACTGCACCAGCAGAAGCAAAAGGACCAAAATAGTGAGCTTTTCGTATTCGAGCACCACGATGTTTGTAAAGTGCAGGCACTCGATGATCATCTGTAATCATAATATAAGGAAAACTTTTATCATCACGTAGGAGTACATTAAAATGTGGATGCAATCTTTTGATGAGATTGGCTTCTAAAAGGAGTGCTTCTGTTTCTGTATGGGTGACGATAAATTCCATATGATATGTTGCACGAATCATGCGGGTAATACGATTATTGTGTCCTTGTTCACGTGTATAGTTTGAAACACGTTTTTTGAGATTACGGGCTTTTCCAACATAGAGAATATCACCATTTTCACCAATCATCCGGTAAACCCCTGGCTTATGCGGAAGGTGTCTAACAAACTCTTGTATGAACTTGATACCTTGGAATTGATTTTTCTCATTGCTTTGATTAGCATTATGCCATGTAATATTAGAGAGAAAAGAAAGTTTTTCCCGTTCATTTTGCGGACAATTTGTATTATTTTTCAGGACCATTCCGTTTATTACAAATATGTTGTTTGTTTAATATATGAAATATTCTTTTTTATTAAATAATGATTATTTATGTCTTTATAATTTTTTTCTATAAATAATATCTTATAGCATAAGAGTATGATTTTAGAGAGCCGATCTTTCATAAAAAATATGAGAGTTGTTATTCTAAGACAGCTTTATGAATTTGCCTAATTTATCCATTAAAATGATTGAATAGGAAATCCATGATGATTAAGAGGATAGACTTTCTAAAAGAAAAAAATTAATTCACGCTGATCGTTATTAGCTTACCATTATAATATGTTGGTATTATCCAAAGAATCAAAGAACTTTATCATTTAATGCCTTTGTATTTTACAACATGATATTTGATTTAGAAAAAATATAGAGAAAAGTCTAACATAATAGATGTTCTTTTTGAAGCCACTTATGCGTTATTTGGGCATTTTCATCTTGTCCCAGACGGTTGATAAGAAAGGGGCTGAGTTTTTTCATTTCTTCTTCCAAAAGGTAGGGAGGGTTAATAATAATCATACCACTTCCATTCATTGTCGGTGGACTTGAACTTTTTCGGATACGCATTTCAAGCTGTAGAATCTTAGGAATTCCGGTTTGATAAAGCGCGTGAAGAAAACTTTCAATTTCTTTGTCATATTTAACAGGATACCATAAAGCGTAGATTCCTCCAGAAAAGCGACGATAGGCTTTCGTTAATCCATCAATAAGGCGGGAAAACTCTCCAGTTTTTTCAAAGGGAGGGTCAACAAGGATAAACCCACGTTTTTCTTTTGGTGGTACATGAGCATTTAAGGAAAGCCAACCATCTAAATGCAGAACTTTTGTCTGATAATCTCCTGCAAAGTTTTTTGCTAAAATATGATAATCTTCATTGTGCAATTCTATTGCAGTGAGGCGATCTTGTTTCCGTAATAATTGACGAATAAGAACAGGAGATCCAGGATAAAATACAATTTCTTTTTCCCCTTTATTGAGGGCATCAATGATATCACACCATGGACAAAGGAGTGTTCTTAAATCTTCTGGGATAGGAGTTGAAAAAAGTCGTTGGACACCTTCGCTCCACTCTCCTGTTTTATATGCTTCTAAAGAAGAAAGGTCATAAATACCGATTCCAGCATGCGTATCTATAACGCGAAAAGCTTTTTCTTTGCGTTTGAGATATTCTACAATGCGAGTGACAATAATGTGTTTAAAAACATCAGCAAAATTGCCAGCATGATAAATATGCCGATAATTCATGGAGTAAACTCTATCATATGTATAACTGTACCGGATTATTAGCATAGAATAATAGAATTGATATCCATAAAAATATTCTTATAGAAATCAAACAATACCCTCACTCCCACATTATACACTACAGAAAAAATATTAATGTCATCGGAGCATTTATTCACAAGGCTATTTTTATATTATGAGATTAATCGTTAAAATTTTAAATTTTTTATATGAAAGATAGACAAGAAGAGATCAAACATTTCAATAGAGATATTTATGTTGTAAGAGATTTTTCTTTATGATCGCGGACTCTTCCAGGAAGACTATAAAAAACACTCAATTAACGAGAATATTAGTGAAGTTTGTTGAAAAATTGAAGGGTATCTTTCAAATTCATTCATAAATTTTCTTGTTTAAAGATTAAAGAATTTCAAATGCTTGATAAAAACATTGTTACATTTATAAGTTTTTTTAGCGAGCGTAAAATTATGGATAGAGCAATAAAGTGCTGGTGTTATAGTGATAGATTTTTGTAAAAGTGTGAATGAATCTCATTGCTTTAAGCGGAGCCAAAGCTTTACATTATACACGCTAAATAGCTAGGTTATTGTGTATGATGCTAAAATAAAACTTTTAAAAATTGATATGTGCTCTGCAAGCTATCTCAATCAAAATGAGGAATTTTAAACTAAAGTAAATAGGTTTATCTATCTCTAACACTGTATTATCGAGCGGCTTTATGAGGTAATCTTATAAAAAAGGCTAGGATAAGAAATTCTTTTTATATGGATTATGCTTCGATACCATGCCTTTGATTGAATGTAATTTTCTATTCCTGCCCATTCTGTTTTCAATACTGAGATAGGTTAAACACATGATATTATGAGAACGCATGCCCAGAATCCGGAGACGTGTAATAGTTAGAGCATACAGTGGCTTAGAGAGCTGGTTATATGGAGGTATTTTCTGAATAAGGCGCAAGCTGGTACCTTTTTTATTTTTTAGCAGTATTGCCATACCTCTTGGCACTTGAGTTAGTTCATAAAGTGCATTTTTACTCTTTCCGCTAATAGTTTTTATTTACACGCCAGATATTTAACTGAACGCGATGATGGCTCATATTTCGTATTGTACATAGAATAATGAATGATAAAATTCCTACCCCAACGCAAAGAATAAATGTTGTGCGTAAGATGATAGTTTTTGAAGAGACTGATGATGTGTTAAGAAAGTTTTTTAGAGATTTTTCTTTCTGAATTTTTTAATTGAATACGTAAAGTATTTTACAACATGTTATGATCTTTATCAGTAAAGGATAATTTGACGGAAATGTTTGTAATGATACGTAAAACATTGTGTAAAAGGAGAGACATTAGTTATAGTATTTACAGGAAGATGAGTAACCTAGGAGATCAGATGAAGTTATTTTAGAAAAGTTTTTAAGTGTTTTGAATTTTGTATGAGGCGGTTTATCATTGTTGAATAGTTTGTGTTATAGTACGCTAAAAAGGGATGAGAGGATAAAAAGTTCTTTTGCAATAAAAGCGTGTAATTGTTTTTAAGTTAAGAAGAAAATATACAAGTAAGATATTATTTTGATACATTCTTCAGAGGAAGCATGAATAAATGAAATCAAATTTAAAAGCATAAGTTAGAGAGAGTAATGGGTAATATTTTTTCACCAACGCATTTAATTATAATTTTATTGATTATCTTTGTGCTTTTCGGTCGCGGTAAAATTTCTGAATTAATGGGCGATGTTGCTAAGGGAATTAAAGCCTTCAAAAAAAATATGAAGGAAGAAGATGACAGCATTGAGGATAAAGTTGAAATGGCTCCTACTTCCCAAATAATTGATGTAGAATCTCAACAATCTCAGCCGTTATCGGTAAAACATGCAACAGCGCGCAGAAAGGTTTCTTCTGCTTCTAAAAAACGCAAAACATCTGTTGCTAAAAAACAGTAACAAAAACGCAATCATCATTGTGCATTATTTTTTGATGAGAAAGTCGAATTAAGAGATGTTTGGGATTGATGGACCAGAGTTTATCGTAATCTTACTTGTTCTCATCATTGTCGTTGGACCGAAAGATTTACCTAAAATATTAAAAACAGTAGCAAAGGTAAGAGCTCGTATGTGTTCAACAGCAAATGAATTGCGTCATCAGTTTGATGATGCAATAAGACAAATCGAGCTCGATGCTTTGCAAAAAACATGTTCGAATATTAGCGATTCAAGTAAGAAGTTGACAGAGACTTTTGATCCCATTCAAAATACATTAGAAGATATCCACGATAATTTGGATGTTAAGGCAACACACCATAAATCAAAAAAAGATAAAGAAATTTTGGAATGCGATCAAAACGTAACCAATAAAGATACGACAGTATCTATTGCTTCTAAAGATAAAGAAGATATGTCATGAATGTTAAGAAAGATGAAGTTGATGCCCATATGGCACCACTTTTAGAACATTTAATTGAACTTCGTCAGCGAATTATTGCTGCCTTGGTTGCATTTATGATCGCTTTTATGATGTGTTTTCTTGTTAAAGATTATATCTTAATTTTTTTACTATGGCCATATCAGTGGGCAATGAAAATAGCAGGGGGTAATCCTGAGGGTATTCGTTTGCAATCAACGCAAGTATGGGAAACTTTTTTAACGAAGATGAAGCTTTCTGCTTTTGGGGGAATTATTTTATCTTTTCCCTATACGGCTTTTCAGTTTTATAGTTTTATTGCACCAGGGCTTTATAAAAATGAGCGGATGGCTTTTTTACCATTTCTCATTGGGGGGCCTATTTTATTTTGTATTGGGGGAGCGTTTGTTTATGGTCTATTAGCGCCAATAATACTATGGTTTAGCCTTTCTCAACAATTTCTTCCAGATGTTCATTTAAAAATAGAGTTTATAGTGCGTATTTCTGATTATTTGGGCTTTATGACATCATTTATCCTAATTTTTGGTTTGATTTTTCAATTACCTCTTGTCATCAGTCTTTTAACAAAAATTGGATTTTTAACGTCTTATGATTTGGCGTCTAAACGAAAATGGGCTATTTTGCTCTCTTTTATTATTGCGGCAATCATAACGCCGTCGGATTTTTTTACGATGTTTGCAGTGGCTTTACCAACGATAGCACTTTACGAGATTTCAATTTTAATTGCTTACAGTATAGAAAAGAGAAGAAAATCCGCTTAAGAAAAGTGTATAATCTTATGCGATAAGGAATGAATAAAAACAATATAAATGAGGAATTTTTATGCTTGATATTAAGTGGATTCGTGACAATCCTGAGAAATTAGATAAAGCACTCGTAAGTAGAGGTCTTGAGCCACAAGCTGAAAGGTTAATACAACTTGATCTTGCACGTCGGTCGCATATTGCTAAGGTGCAATTGGCGCAGGAACGTCGCAATGCTGTTTCAAAGGAAATAGGACAGGCTTTAGCGGTATCGGATCAGCAAATGGCTGAACGTCTTAGAGCTGAAGTTGAAGAGATTAAAGCTTTTCTTTCCTCTGCAACAGTGGAAGAAAAACAGCTGACGGAGAGTCTTGAGAAAATTCTTTCAGCACTTCCAAATATTCCATTAGATGATGTTCCAGAAGGTAAAGATGAAAGTGATAATGTCGTCATTCGACATTTTGGTACACCTCCAACATTTAATTTTACACCAAAGGAACATTTTGATCTTGGTCAAGATCTCAAGCAGATGAATTTTGAACGAGCTAGTCGTTTGTCTGGAACACGTTTTACAGTACTTTCAGGGGCATTAGCACGGCTAGAACGAGCATTAGGCCAGTTTATGCTCGATGTGCATGTCAATGAGAATGGTTACACAGAAGTCTCAATACCTCTTCTTGTTCGTGATGAAATTGTTTACGGAGCAGCACAATTACCGAAATTTGCTGAAGACCTTTTTCGTACAACAGATGGTCGATGGCTTATTTCCACAGCAGAAGTGCCATTAACCAATTTGGTCAACGATGAAATTCTTGAAATATCAGATTTACCACTGCGATTTTCTTCTTTATCTCCCTGTTTTCGTTCAGAGGCGGGAGCAGCCGGTCGTGATACGCGCGGTATGTTGCGTCAGCATCAATTTTGGAAAGTTGAAATGGTCTCGATTACCAGTGAAGAGCAGTCTTTAATTGAATTAGAACGTATGACGGAATGTGCAGAAGATATATTAAAGCGGCTTGGTTTGCCTTTTCGCACAGTGGTTCTTTCTACGGGTGATATGGGGTTTGCAGCGCGTAAAACCTATGACATCGAGGTTTGGCTTCCTAGTCAAGAATGTTATCGTGAAATTTCTAGCTGTTCAGTTTGTGGAGATTTTCAAGGTCGCCGTATGAATGCGCGCTATCGTAAAGAAGGCGATAAAAAATTGCATTTTGTTCATAGCCTTAATGGTTCTGGTACGGCTGTTGGACGTTGTCTTATTGCCGTACTTGAAAATTATCAACAGGCTGATGGATCAATTATTATTCCAGATGTTTTACAACCTTATATGGGAGGCATGCGCTGTATTACTGCTTAATTTTACGAAAGGAGAGACAATATGCGTTTATTGCCAAGAGGTGATGATACACAGACGCAAGTTTTTGCCATTTTAAAAGAAGCAGTTTGTCAGTATGATAAAAGTGTACCTCCATTGGAGATTGAATGATACTATGGGGCAAAAGGGTATTTTACAATTTCGTGAGGAGTTAGCCGCTCTTGTACTGAAAATGCGTAGCAAAGGCATTGATGACGTGCGATTTTTTTCGGCATTAGAGAAAATTCCGCGTCAACAGTTTGTTGCTGCTCCTTGGTTCAATAGTGCTTATGATAATAAAGTTATTCCCCTTGAGTGTGGTGAATATATGGAACGTTTGGAAGAACAACTCTTAATTCTTTCGGCATTATCGTTGAAAAAAAGGCATCGTGTCTTAGAAATTGGTACAGGATCTGGTTTTTGTACTGCTCTTATGGCATGTCTGAGTGACCGCGTGACAACGATTGATCGTTATAAAACGCTTGTTGATTTAGCACGCCAAAAATTTCAAACTTTAGGAATTGAAAATATTGTTATAAGGCAGATTGATGGAAGTCATAGTGTGACAGGCTTAGGATCATTTGATCGCATTCTTATTTGGCCATCACGTTTTGATGAACCAAAGGAATTTTTAGAACTTTTAGCTGAAAATGGAATTCTCATTCAGGCGATAGGACCTGACGAAGGGGTACAAACGGTGACGCGCTATACAAAAATTGGTAGTCGATTTGAGTGTTTAGAACTGTTCCAAGTGCGTTACCAACCTTTTATTAAAGGCATTGCGGAGATACTTTAATTTTTAAAAGCTAAGAAGTTTCTGCAAATTGTCTACGTTAAATTCATTTTGATCTTATATAAAGATATTTATGAATAAAACATCTCATTTTAACTCTTCGGTAATTTAAAAAAGCTTTAATGGAGTGAGTTGATTATTGATGAGTGAGCAAAACGATGTATCTAAAAGCTTTGGATAATATTTTCCAGCATAATTTTCAGAGAATAACTTTGTTAGCGGTGGTAACTATTGTTGCTGGTTGTAGTTCTGGTACACAGCGTTTTTCCAATACGTTCTCTCATCGTACGGTATCATCTCAATCAAATATATCAAGCACTATGTATACAGATCCGCGAATGCTATCATACGGTAGTGGTATGATACAAAGCACTGAATTGCCACCTGTGGAATCAGGTGATGATTCGTGGGGAGATGACAATTCTCCCTATAATTTTCCACATCAAGATAGGATAACTTCTTCTGATGGTCGCGTTATGGGCTCCCCTCCACGTAATCTTGGAACACTTTCTCGTTCACAAATGGATAAATCTCCTATTTTTCGGCGGAATTCTTATATTGTCCAAAGTGGAGATACACTGCTCAGTATTGCACGACAAGTAGGGGTTAGTGTTGAGGCATTAAAATTAGCAAATGGTATAAACAGCAATTCCATTTATATCGGTCAGGTACTGGTTATTCCAAGCAGGCGTACATTATCAGCTTCAAATGCACACAATAATAACGATTGGGCAGTGTCAACAACAGAATCTGCATCCCAATTTCAAGTGATGTCCTCTATAAAAAACAAGAAGTCCTCTCCTATATATAAAGCTCCTGTAACAACGCCACCCTCTGCAAAGATGAACAAATCAAGTTCTGAGAAAAATTTTTCTAAACAGATGACGCAATTGAAACATGAGACTGGTTTGTCAAGTACTGTTACGAATACAGATAATATGACGACTCCGCAAGCCACAGGAATTTCTAAGATGCGTTGGCCAGTACGAGGGCGTTTATTAAGCCAGTTCGGTCAAAAAAAGGGAACAGTAATGAATCGAGGAATAGATATTGCAGTGCCTGAAGGGTCTTCGGTAAAGGCGGCAGAAAATGGTGTGGTTATTTACGCGGGAGATGGATTAAAAGAGCTTGGTAATGTTGTGATGATTCGACATGAAAATGATATTATCACTATTTATGGATGTAATAGTAAGCTTGTTGTTAACAAAGGACAAAGGATAAGGCGCGGTGATGAGATTGCTAAATCTGGTGTTTCAGGAAATGTTAAAACGCCACGTGTCTATTTTGAGATGCGTAAGAATTCATTACCTGTTGATCCCCTTAAATATTTAGAAAACTAATTTATTGATGACTTTTACATTTGAATAGTCTTACAGTTTATAGAAAATTCATGAAAAACAATTGATTTTCTTAAATCAATAACATTGCAGCAAAAAATCATTGGTTTCAGGAGAGTAGTTCGTGGGGGGCGTTAGATATTACCATCTTTGTATTTATGAAAGTGTAAGACAATAGTATCATACTATTTGTCAGCTTTGAGTGTTCCAATTGCTCTTGCATTTGAGAGAAGCATGAAAAAAAATTTCACGCCTTTCTTAAAAAGTTTTTATCTACAGGCTCATTTCATATGTGTGACGTGCAAGAAAATCGTTTTGATTAATTCAGAAGGTTTGAAATAAGAGCGTTTTATTGTATTTAGATCTGTCGTTCGATATCAAAAACGATAAATTATCTATATAAATTAAGTTTGTTCATTAGAAAAATTATCTTGTATAATTTATTGAGTTAGTGAAAAGATTTATATTGTAGGATATACAATAGGGGAAAGTGAATCTATTTTTTAAGATTTTTCTCATTGTATTTTGGTATTCTGCCTCTTAAGGATTTATTGTATTTTTGTAAAGCTGTGATTAGATTATGTAGTTATTGCTTTTTATGATAAATTCTTTAGGAATTTTTTCTGTATCGGAATTTCATTTTAATAGAGTGGGAAATACCTGAGGTTTAACTATAGGAGATAAAAATGTTTATGACGAACGCTTATGCTCAAGTTGCAGGCGATGTTTCCGGTGGAATTTCATTTGCTAACGCTGTCCCATTCATTTTAATTTTTGCAATTATGTATTTTTTTATGATTCGTCCACAGCGTGCCCAAATGAAAAAACGCCAAGAAATGCTTAATGCAGTACGTCGTGGTGATACAGTTATAACGGGTGGTGGTATTATCGGCAAGGTTACGAAGGTTCACGACGAGAGTGGTGAATTAGAGGTTGAAATTGGTGAGAGTATAAATATTCGTGTTATTCGCTCAACATTAGCTGATGTGCGCGTTAAAGGTGAGCCGATTGCAGAAAAAAAATCAAAACTTAATGCTAAAGCAAAAACACCACAAAAGTCTAAATCTAAAACGACAACGAAAGAAGATATGAGTATCTCTGAAGAGAAAAAAGCTATATCAAAGGAAAATGCATCTTAAGGTGTAATGGCAGTTTATTACATTTTTTAAGCATTTTTGTAAAAAGCTTGGCAAGATCAAGACAATTTCATTGGAAAAGGGGCTTTTATAGTGGATACAGAAAATGGAGTTTTTGTTTTCTTTAGATTATTAAAATAGTTGCTTTATTTATAGAATATTACGCAATTTTTTTCTGTTTTTTAAATAAGATCATTGTTTTTATAAAAAGAAATTTGTGAGTAAATAAGCTGAGGAAACTTTTTAAAAGATAGATTTATTGAAGCAGGTATAGCAATTTATCGCGATTTATTACCAAATTTTCCTATATTTGTTGTATGAGAAGATTAGGGTATTATATAAAAATTTTCACTTCAGTACTAGGTTATGGTTAACATATCAATGTTTATATCAGCCTTACTTTAATTTTTATGGTGAGAAGTAGCAAAGACAATTGGATTATTCAAAAATAAAAGGTGCTTATTCATGTTCGATGCAATTCAAATTCGTGAAGCACATTTTCCAAGTCGCGCACCTATTGATGCTTATGGAAATGGTGGGTTTCGTTTTGCTGATATGTCTCATAGAGGTTCTATTATTTGTGTACCATCAGGTATTTATGGCATTGACATGGCAGGGCCTATTCCCACTCAAGGGGATATATCTCGTGTTTTAGAAGAAGCTTCTGAAATCGAAGTTTTATTAATAGGTACTGGAATTGAATTATTACGATTACCTGAAGAGTTACGGGTGCTTTTAGGGGAAAAACGTATTTCATCAGATACAATGAGTACGGGAGCGGCGGTGCGTACATTTAATGTTTTATTGGCTGAAGATCGCGCTGTTGCGGCGTTATTATTTGCGGTAGAATAGAGTATTGTTTAATAAAACAAATGCTCTCGTCTAGTATGAAAGACTTGTGCGATTATTTTTCTGCGCCGTAAAGTACCGTCGTTTAAGGCGGTGATATAAGGGTATAGAATATACATAACTTAACATATTAAAGTGTTTTTAAATACAAAAGTGTTTTTAAATACAGCGGCAAGTATTTAGGACAAAGCTTGCTCGTCGTTCCTAATGAATCACATGAGTGATCAACTCTTGGCACTTGAGACAGTTCATAAGAGGCATTTTTAATTCTTTCTTATACAGTTGTTACCTACAAGCCAGTTACGCTTGGGACGTGCAAGGGAATGGTTTTTATTAATTTAACATGGAATTGGTTTGAAATGAAAGCATATCTACGATATTTGGGATTCTAATTTAACATACAAAACAACAAATTATGATTATAAATCAATGTATTGATAGTAACAGAAACTCACCGAGAGCAATTGGATTTTTTACAAATTGGTGTTGGTAAGAACTTTTGTCTTTTAGGATGGGGAGGAGGTCAATGATTTGATGAAGTTTTTGTGATCAGTGCATTTTTTATAAAATAACATTGTCATCTATCCACTGAAAAAGTGTTTTTCGTTGTTTGTTGTTCAAGTTTTACTATGCATGTTACGATTGTTTTTTAGCTTTTTTACTGCAAATGAAAACTTGAAGTCCTATAAGATAAGTTTTATCAGAAAAATTATTTATTTAATTTTTTTCTTTCTAAAACGAAAAGTGACTAGAAAAGAAACTTTAATTCACAATACAGTTAAGAGACACATTTAAAAATCTTATTTTCTGAACTGTATTTGCTTATCCTTCATTTTTTAATATGAATAAAAAGAGGATATTAATTTAATTGCTAAAAAAGGGACGTTAATAGGTTCATAGAATGATAGGCTCTCTTCCTTATTGTCTTGATATTTTACGTACCATAGATCGTGATCGCTATATATCAGTTTTATTTGCACCTAAAAAAAAGCGCCAAGCATTGGCTGCTCTTTATGTATTTAATGCTGAAGTTTCTCGTATCCGCGAAAGTGTACATGATCCACTCATAGGAGAAATACGGTTACGTTGGTGGTATGATGCTATTGCTCATGGTGAAATGCAAACGAGTGGAAACAATCCGATTTTGAATGATTTATTAAAAGCAATGACTCTTTTTAATTTACCTAAGACAGCTTTTTTACGTTATTGTGATGCGCAAATTTTAGATCTTTATCACAATCCAATAGAAACACTTCATGATCTAGAGCATTATTGTGGTGAGACAGCAGGCATAATTTTACAGCTTTCTTGTCAGATATTAGATCCTGAAACTGCACAAGAGTTTACAGATATCTATGAACATGGAGGGATTTCTCAAGGATTAAGCGGTGTATTGCGTCTTTTATCATTCATGCAATCACGATATCAATATTATTTACCTACTGATATATTAAAGGCTGTAGGAGTGAATAGGGAAGATTTGGAATCTCATCGTCTCAGTGATCAACAAAAGGGTCGTATTGTTGAAGCTATGGTAGCATTATCACGCGATCATTATACCCAATTTTACGAGTATTCTTGTACTTTACCTAGAATTCTTAAGCCAGCTTTTCTTCCATTGGTCATTGTACCGGCTTCTCTTCAAAAAGCTATACAGCTGGGGGCAGCAATTTTTCAAGAGAGTGCAACTTTGCCATTGATATATCGTTATTGGTTGATAACAAGGGCAGCAATAAGCGGCAATTTTCCAAAGATACTGTAAAAGAATATTACTACGTTGGAATGCGTAACATGGAGACTGATTTTCTCATATGAAGATAAAAGGAGCCATTGTGATTTCAAACCATTTTTTTGTTATAAAAAATGTTGATGTTTTGGTTGTTATGAACGCAAAAGAATAAGAAATTTTATGATCTTGAAAATACAGTGTATTTCTTCATCAGTAATATGTTTTATACAGTGTATTGGATGGGTGAGATACAGAGAAAGAAAAACATGAGATAAATCTTAATACATTGGTTTGTTTGATGAAGAACTTTTAAGTACTCTGAATGTATTGATTGTAGCTCATTTGCAAATGAAATAAAATTTCTATTTTATGAGAGAAGTTATCTTAGCAGTCTATAAGTCTATAAAAAACTCTTATTTTTGAGAAATTATAACATCATAATTGATGACTGTTATGATTTATGAATATATTAATTTATAATGATAATTTGTTTTTTCTCATATTGAATGAGAGTCTTGAATAGAAAAAGATTTCTCCATTTTTATAATGAATTTTAAAAATAGTTTTTTTGTATATTATAAGTTTGGTGTGTAAATGAAATCATTTAAGGAAGAAGCAATATGCTCCTTATGAATGATATTAAGAGTAGTAATATGATGAGCTATAAATGAGTGACGATAGGGATGATATTTATAGCTTAATGGGCGACAACCTTTACAACCTTTGGATGAATAATATTTTTTAATGCGTTGCAAAAACGACTCTACATTCCATTGACTATTTTCTCGCAAATCCATACATGCACTGATTTGCGAGAGAATGAATCATTATACAAATGTTTGATCCTAAGATATGCAAACAAGAGATCTATCTTACCTCTTCAACTATAGACGAAGAGCTGACGGAAACTTTATCAAATAAGTTCTTTAAATTATGTAAAATCTTTTTATTGGAGAGCGTTAAAGATCTGATTATAATTTGTGCTATTAATTTCCAAAGGATGTTCTTTATTGGCAACTTGTAGCATTTCTAGCTTGAGATCTTCTCTTATCATCATATCTATATTGGTGCGGACTTCAGTTGAAAGAGTATGAGACGTGATATCTTTAGGCATGGTTACAGTCTTTATTTGATAAATGATACGGTTTGTTGCAACCGGACCTTTTATGATGCCATAATGACCTTTGGGAGCGGAAAATAATGCTTTAATGCCTTCAACGCCAAGGGTTTCAGATGAGTCTTGACGCCGGAGGGTTGGTGTTGTTTGTTTTGTAACACCAAGGGTATGAGCAAGAGCAACAAGACTTTTTCCTTCCGTGAGCTGTTTGAGAGCATTTTGGGCTTTTTCATCAAGAAGACGTTGGATTTCCTCATTTTTCCATTGAGAAAGAACATCTAGCTTAGCCTCTTCAAGTGTCTTATCACGGGCAGGAATAATTTTATCGACCTTGTACCAGAGATATCCACCATTTTGAAAAGAGAGAGGATCAAGATCGACTCCTTCGTTTGATTGATAGATGGCATTCAGTAAAATATCTTTTTGAGGTAAATCCGTGAGTATTGCACCTTCAAGCGTTTTTCCTGTTTTATCAATGGTAATTGTGCGCAAAGATAACTTGTATTGGTCAGCTAACTCTTTGAGAGAAGCACCCTCAAAGCGAGCATTTTCAATGGCTGCATAATTGTTACGGATATCATCAGTAGCACGATTTTTGGCAAGTGTTTGGCGAATATTTTCTTCTACACTTTCAAAAGGAAGAGAGCTTGAGGGTTCAATATGCGTGACGCGAATGATAACAGGTCCCTGTAAGTCATTTATCACAGAACTGACTTGACCTTGTTGAAGTTCAAAAATTTCAGATGTCAGATGATTAGGAAGTTCATTTTCTGCGAGAGGCCCTTTTTTTATTTCATTAAGAGTCTTTTTTTCAGCTTTTACCAGTTCATCAAAACTCAATCCATCAGCTATTTTTTTTGCTGCATTATCGGCTTCTTCGCGTGAGGGGAATCGCAGTTCTTCGAATGTACGCTTTTCAGGCGTTACAAAACGTGAAGCATTTTGTGTATAATAGGCTTTCGCCTCATCTGTTGAGATATCTTGAGGTTTTACAAAATCATTAAGTTCCATAGATAGCAAAGAGACAGTGCGGTATTCTGGAGCACGAAATTGACTTTGATGTGTTTCAAACCATTTTTGTAATGTTGCGTAATCAGGATCAGCAATTGTTTTCTTTTCTTTTAGATCAATAACAAGATAATCAGCAATACGCATTTCTTCTTGATAAAGAGCAAGTGCTTTATAAAAGAGATTTGGTGCCTTCATATCAGAAAGTAAAGCGGCAATAAGCTGATTACGCTTTTCTTGTTTGGTGTAATAATTAAGAAAAGCACTTTCACTAATACGTAAATGCTGAAGATAGTTATAAAACAAGTTTTTATCAAAAGTGCCATTTACCTGGAACATCTTATCAGAACCAATCGTATGAGCTATTGTATCTTTTGAAAGACTTATTTTCATTTTACGTGCTTGTTCATCAAGAAGTACATTTTGTTGTAATTGATTAAATACAAAAGCAGGAATTTGGTATTGCTGCATTTCATTTGCTGTAAACATTCGTCCAAGATGAGCTGCATATGCTAAACGTGCGCTTTGATCGGCGAGTGCAAGACGATAATCATCGACAGTTACTGTGGACTGTCCAGATGTAATAAGATCTCTTTCACTTTTTTTGTGTAACTGCGGTACCCCCCATAAAAGAATGAAGCATAAGAGTAAAATAGCAAGGAAAATTCTAAAAATCCAAGAATTTGTAGCATTTCTTATGATGTCAAGCATTGTTCAGGTCCATTTTTAATGTGAGTTATTATCAAAGCTGTAATGGAATTTGCAATAAAGAGATGAAAGATGCAAGCTTTAAAGACTTGCTTTCATTTTATAATTTGGTAACTACAGATAAACAATGTATTGTAAGAGCTCTTGAGGTGAAAATATGTCTCAAAATATTCGGCCTTTTCTTGCTGGAAATTGGAAAATGAATGGAACGAGTGAATCGCTTGGAGAGTTGCGTGCTATTGCTACAGGCGTTAGCTCTGATCTAGGTCATCTTTTTGAGGCGCTTATTTGTGTTCCAGCAACGCTTTTATCGCGTGCTTCTAATACGCTGAATGGTGAAAATCTCCTTTTAGGAGGACAAAATTGTCACTTTGATGATCATGGTCCTTATACTGGAGATATTTCAGCTTTTATGCTTAAAGAAGCGGGAGCAAGTCATGTTATTATTGGGCATTCAGAACGTCGTACAGTGTACCAAGAAAATGATGCGATTGTCTGTGCCAAAGTGCAAGCTGCGTGGCGAGCAGGTCTTGTGGCTCTTGTGTGTATTGGTGAAACATTGGAGGAGCGTAAGAATAATAAAGTGCTGGATATTCTGACGCAGCAGCTTGAAGAATCTTTACCAGATGATGCAACAGAAGAGAATACCATTATCGCTTATGAACCAGTTTGGGCGATAGGCACCGGCAATACAGCGACTCCAGAAGATATTGCAAAAGTACATCATTTCATTCGTGATAAGGTGCGCTCTCGTTTTGGTGATGAAGGCAATAAGATTCGTTTGCTTTATGGTGGATCCGTAAAGCCATCCAATGCATTTGAGCTTTTAAGCATTGCTCATGTTAATGGTGCTTTGATAGGTGGAGCAAGCTTAAAAGCGATTGATTTTTTAACTATTTGCGATGTTTGTCGTAAACTATAGCAGAGAAATTTGAGTTTCCCCTTGGATTGTGCGTTATTTATGTGTAAATAGCTATTAAAGAGTTATTTGAAGAGCAGGGTTTATGCAAACAGTACTTATAGTTATTCATTTTTTGATTGTGATTACTTTGGTTGGTGTTATATTAATTCAACCTTCAGAAGGTGGTGGGCTAGGTGTGAGTAATAGCTCAGGGTTAATGAAAACTCGTGGATCTCGAAACCCTTTAACACGTTTGACTGCTATTTTAGCCTGTTGTTTTTTTGTTGTGTCTATTGGACTTACCGTGGTGGGTAATATATCAAATTCTAGTTCTGATATCTTAAAGCGTATACCGGTTAATTCAGAACAGAATTCTACCAATAAAGGCTCAGGCTCAGTTCCATCATCAAATGATGAGTCTTCCCCTTCTGTTCTTGAACAGCTAGGAGGCACTTCGAATTCTCCGCAGGAACAGAAACAGTCCACAAATCCTGAAGCAGAAAGTCCAGTTCCACAGGTTCTTGAAAACACAGTTCCGGATAACAGTACAAAATAGTTTTTTAAGAAAATATAGACTTTTTAAAAAGGTGATTTTTTCACCTTTTTTATTTTAGAAGAAAAATTGTTTCTTTTTGCATTTTTTGCTGGAAAAATCATTATAAATTGCTTATCACCATAAGCCCATGGCACGTTATGTTTTTATTACTGGTGGTGTGGTTTCTTCCCTTGGAAAAGGCATCGCAGCGGCGGCGTTAGCAGCGTTATTACAGGCTCGTGGTTATCGCGTACGTCTTCGCAAACTTGATCCTTATTTAAATGTTGATCCAGGTACGATGTCACCTTATCAACATGGTGAAGTATTTGTGACCGATGATGGTGCAGAAACGGATCTTGATCTTGGTCATTATGAGCGTTTTACTGGGCGTTCTGCAAATAGCCAAGATAGTATTACAACAGGGCGTATTTATCGCAATATCATTGAACGAGAGCGGCGTGGTGATTATTTGGGGGCAACAGTCCAAGTTATTCCTCATGTTACAGATGAAATTAAGAGATTCATTACGATGGGAAATGAAGAATTTGATTTTGTTTTATGTGAGATAGGTGGAACGGTTGGTGATATTGAAGCAATGCCTTTTCTAGAAGCGATTCGTCAGCTTCGCAATGAGTTACCGAGACAAAATGTCGTTTATGTCCATCTCACATTAATGCCTTATATTCCTTCAGCAGGTGAATTAAAAACGAAACCAACACAACATTCTGTCAAAGAATTGCAAGCAGTTGGTATTTCTCCTGATATTTTGCTTGTACGTGCAGATCGATCTATTCCAGAAACAGAACGGTGCAAATTATCACTTTTTTGCAATGTTCGCTCCAATGCAGTCATTCAGGCATTAGATATGCCAACGATTTATGATGTTCCTATGGCATACCATAAGGAAGGTTTGGACTCTGAAGTTCTTTGCGCTTTTGGAATCGATTCGGCACCTTCCCCCAAGATGGATCGTTGGGAGGATATTACGCATCGTATTCACAATCCTGAAGGAGAAGTCACGATTGCTATTGTAGGAAAATATACGGGCTTAAAGGATGCTTATAAATCTCTTATTGAAGCGATTGCGCATGGTGGTTTAGCGAATAGAGTAAAAGTTAATATTGAGTGGATTGATTCGGAACTTTTTGAAAAAGAAGATTCTGTTTCAGCTTTACAAAAAGCCCATGGAATTTTGGTTCCAGGTGCTTTTGGGGCACGTGGGGCAGAAGGGAAGATTCGAGCAATTCAATTTGCACGAGAGCGTAAAGTTCCATTTTTAGGGATTTGTTTTGGGATGCAATTAGCTTGTATAGAAGCTGCGCGCAATATTGCACAGATTGAGAATGCTTCATCGAGTGAGTTTTGCGAAACAGACAATCCAATTGTAGGTTTAATGACAGAATGGCTTAAAGGAGACGTCCTTGAAAAACGTACAAGAAATGGTGATCTCGGCGGTTCGATGCGCCTTGGTGCTTTTGCTGCTGAATTAAAAGAAGAGAGTCATATTGCTCAAATTTATGGGATGACCAAGATTGTCGAGCGACATCGTCATCGTTATGAGGTCAATATTGATTATAAGGATAAGTTAGAACAGTGTGGTTTGATTTTTTCTGGGATGTCTCCTGATGGTATTTTACCAGAAACGATAGAATATGTAGATCATCCATGGTTTATTGGTGTTCAATATCATCCAGAATTAAAATCCCGTCCTTTTGATCCACATCCGCTTTTTTCTTCTTTTATTGAAGCTGCTGTAGAACAAAGTCGATTAGTTTAATGCATAAATTAGGTTACTTTGCTTTTGAGGGATAAAATGACTAAACCAAATGCCCGTGTGAAAGTTGGAAATATGATTTTTTCAAATGAAATGCCTCTTTCATTAATTGCAGGGCCGTGTCAGATGGAAAGTCGTGATCATGCTTTTGAAATGGCTGGTCGTATTAAAACAATTACCGATCAGCTTGGTATCGGGTTTGTTTATAAATCAAGTTACGATAAAGCCAACAGAACCTCTTTGGGGGCGGCACGTGGTATTGGTCTTGAAAAAGCAATGTCCATTTTTTCTGATTTAAAAAAAGAGTTTAATTGTCCCATATTAACTGATGTGCATACAGAAGAGCAATGTACAATTGTTTCTTCTACAGTTGATATTTTACAAATACCGGCTTTTTTATGTCGTCAAACAGATCTTTTGGTAGCAGCAGCCAAAACAGAATGTGTTATTAACATTAAAAAAGGTCAGTTTTTAGCGCCGTGGGACATGGAGAATGTTTTAAAAAAGGTTGTTTACAGTGGTAATCCGAATGTTATGCTTTGTGAGCGAGGCACGTCATTTGGTTACAACCGACTTATTTCTGATATGCGTTCGTTGCCTATTTTACGTTCATTTGGTGCTCCTGTTATTTTTGATGCAACGCATTCTGTTCAAGAACCTGGGGGGCAGGGGGCTTCATCTGGTGGGCAGCGTCAATTTGTTGAAATTTTAGCGCGTGCAGCTGTCTCTGTTGGGGTAGCTGGTATTTTTTTAGAAACACATCAAGATCCAGATAATGCACCTTCTGATGGACCCAATATGGTTAAAGTTGATGATTTACAAAGATTGCTTGAGACTTTAATGGAATTTGATTATCTGTCAAAAAAGTTGAGTTGAGAAGAGAAAAAATATTTCATTAATAGGGCATTATAAATGAATCGAGACTTTTATTGGATAAGGAAACACATATGACTATAATTGTCGATATCATTGGGCGTGAAGTTCTTGATAGCCGTGGTAATCCAACGGTAGAAGTTGATGTTCATTTGGAGAATGGAGCTTTTGGTCGCGCTCTGGTTCCTTCGGGAGCTTCAACAGGAGCACACGAGGCTATAGAGCTTCGTGATGGTGGTTTGCGCTATCAAGGGAAAGGTGTTGAAAAAGCGGTTGCTGCAGTTAATGGCGAAATTCTTGAAGAACTTGGTGGGCGGGATGCAACAAATCAAATTGCTATTGATCAAGCAATGATTGCTTTGGATGGAACGCCAAACAAAGCCCGTCTTGGTGCCAATGCACTTCTTGGTGTTTCATTAGCTGTTGCAAAAGCAGCTGCGGATTCATTAAATTTACCTTTGTATCGTTATATTGGTGGTACACAAGCGCATATTCTTCCAACCCCCATGATGAATATTATTAATGGTGGCGTTCATGCTGATAATTTGATTGATTTTCAAGAGTTTATGATTATCCCTATAGGAGCTCCTACTGTAAGAGAAGCTATCCGTTATGGCGCTGAGATTTTCCATGCATTGAAAAAGCGTTTAAAAGATGCGGGTTATAATACCAATGTTGGTGATGAAGGTGGTTTTGCACCTCAATTTAAAAGTGCTGATCAAGCAATTGATTTTATTATGGAATCTATCATGATATGTGGCTATAAACCAGGTGAACAAATTGCCATTGGTTTAGACTGTGCTTCAACCGAATTTTATAAAAATGGTTCATATTTTTATAAAGGTGAGGGGAAATGCCGTGACATCCAAGAGCAGGTAGATTATTTAGCACATCTTGTGAAAAATTATCCTATTATTACAATTGAAGATGGAATGGCAGAGGATGATTGGGAAGGTTGGAAGCTACTTACTGACACAATTGGAGAAAAATGTCAGCTTGTTGGCGATGATTTGTTTGTAACGAATTCAGCACGTTTGCGTGATGGTATCAAAATGGGGGTAGGCAATTCTATTCTCATAAAAGTTAATCAAATTGGTACATTGAGTGAAACACTTGATGCTGTAGAAGTAGCACATAAAGCAGGTTATCGTGCTATTATATCTCATCGTTCAGGCGAAACAGAGGATTCTTTCATTGCAGATCTTGCGGTTGCAACGAATTGTGGACAAATTAAAACAGGTTCTCTTGCACGTTCGGATAGATTAGCCAAATACAATCAACTTATTCGTATTGAAGAAATGCTAGGAGCCCAAGCGCGTTATGCTGGTGATTTAGTGTATAGTTCTGAGCACAAAATATGAAAGTATAAGATCATTTAGATTATGAAATTGAGATTTCTTATCAAAGGCATATACGCAATAATTTTTAAGTGTTTAAATTTATAGGGATTAAGATGAGAGGTATAATTATTAGTCAAGATCAAGGAACTTATCTCGTTGCTGGTGATGATGGTAAACGTTATCAGTTTGCGACTTGGGATTGGTTGGGAAAGAATCCACCAAGGATTGGTAATGCTGTTGATTTTGTCTGTGAAGGGGGGGTTGTCAGTTCTGTTTTTCCATTGTTGAGATCAGGTACAGAGAACACAAAGATAATGTTCGCACTGCTTTGTTGGGTTGCAGGTATCTTTGGTGTCCATCGCTTTATGGTTGGTAAAGTTAGGACTGGTGCTTTAATGCTAGTTCTATCTTTATCATTGTTTGGATTGATAATTACCGGCATTTGGGCAATTGTTGATTTTATAGTCATTCTTGGTGGAAGATTTACGGATAAAGATGGAAATCAGATTACAGATTTGTGAAAATCTTATAATAAAAAAAGGTGATTTAGCTCGCTTTTTATTTTTATAAATATATTAAGTTGCATCATGCGAAATTATTGTACTACATTTATTTAATATGAGATATTAAAAAACATGTACAGCTAAGTAAACGTATTGAAAAAGACAATGCTATTTTATATGGGTAAAGCAAAGATATAAATCAACTAAAGCATGTTTTTTGTTACTGCTTATAGCAGGGGGAAATATTAGATTATTGGGGAGTTACGAACTATTTTAATTTCATGTTTATCATGGTGAGTACGAATTGTATTTACACCGTGAGGTTAATCCGCATATTATCGAATTGAAATTAATCTCTTTATGAATAACACATAAGGAGCAGCTTTATAGGTGGGCAAGAATGAAAGGTAAGATTATTGGTCATGATCAAGGAGATTATTTCATTTCAGGGGCTGATGGTAAGCGCTATCAATTTGCGAATTGGGATTGGTCAGGAAAAACGCTGCCGAAGGTTGGTGACGTCGTTGATTTTGTGTGTGAAGGTGATACCATTAAATCTATTTTCCCTATCTTGACTGAAGGTCAGTCACAGCAATCAAAAGTGACGTTAGCGGTCGTTTGTTTTTTCTAGGTGGACTAGGGATTCATCGTTTTATTGTTGGTAAAGTTGGAACTGGCATTGTAATGCTTCTTATAAATATACTAAGTATAATCAGTCTACCATTTACTTTTGGGTTAGGGATTATAGGGATTATTTTTATAATTACACCTTGGGTATTGATTGATTTTATAGTCATTTTAACAGGAAATTTTAAAGACAAAGATGGGTGTAAAATCACAAGTTAGTGGGATATCCAATATTTGTAATACAAAAAGTGGGGCATTCAGCTTACTTTGATTGTATTAAGGGGGGGATAAATTGAAATAACAAATTATTTTGGTGTAGATTTGGTAATGAGGTATTAATCAAAATCATGCATAGTTGAGCAAAATATTAAAAAATTTGTGCTGTAAAGACTGTGCTATTTTATGTGGACAAAGCAGAAACGTCGATCAATCAAAGTACGCTTTGTACTACCTCTTATGACGGTGGGAGTCTTAAGCTATTTCAGTTATCACATTTATCATGGTGAGTATGGATTGTATTCACGCAGTGAAGTTAATCAGCATATTAGCGAATTAGAAAAGGAGCTTCATAAAATAGAAGCTGAGCGGATATTCATGGAAAAGCGTATTTCTCTTTTACGCAATGGGCATATAGAAAAAGATATGTTGGATGAGTATGTCCGAAAGAATTTGAACTTTTCTAAGCCAAATGAACTGACAATCTTAATACCTTGAAATTGATACTAAAGGTAAATGAAAAATCGCTTAATTTAAACAACAATCAGCAATGATATTGTTTAAGCCGATTGATAAGGCTTGTAACTTTTGTTCGTAAAGGTTATTCCTAAATAATCATAAAAGGGAGTTTAATATGGCAGAACGACTTAAAAAAAATTCTGCGTCGGCGGCGCGCACTGCATTATCAAGCACCACAAAGAAAGCACCAATGGCAGATTTTACAAAAGAAGAAGAAATTGATGCTTATCGTGAAATGCTTTTAATTCGCCGTTTTGAAGAAAAAGCAGGACAACTTTATGGTATGGGGCTTATTGGGGGATTTTGTCACCTTTATATTGGTCAGGAAGCCGTTGTTATAGGAACATTGAAAGCGGCAAAAGAAGGTGATCAGGTTATTACGTCTTACCGTGATCATGGTCATATGTTAGCGGTAGGGATGAGTCCGCGTGGTGTCATGGCAGAATTAACGGGGCGCCAAGGTGGCTTTTCCAAAGGGAAAGGTGGCTCGATGCATATGTTCTCTAAAGAAAAGAACTTTTATGGAGGACATGGTATTGTTGGTGCGCAGGTTCCAATTGGTTCAGGTTTGGCATTTTCGAATCAGTACCTTGGTAAAGATAATGTGACATTGGTTTATTTTGGTGATGGTGCTGCAAATCAGGGGCAGGTTTACGAGAGTTTTAATATGGCTTCACTTTGGAAGCTTCCCGTTGTTTATATTATTGAAAACAATCAGTATGCTATGGGAACGTCAGTTTCACGTGCATCTGCAGAAACTGATTTTTCCCGACGTGGTCTTTCTTTTGAAATTCCAGGTATTGTTGTTGACGGTATGGATGTTCGATCAGTAAAAGGAGCTGCTGATGAAGCAATTTCTTGGGCACGCTCAGGTAAAGGACCGATCATTCTTGATATGCAGACCTATCGCTATCGTGGTCATTCCATGTCTGACCCAGCAAAATATCGTTCAAAGGACGAAGTCCAAAAAATAAAAGAGGAGCACGATCCGATTGATCAAGTAAAAAGTCGGATTCTTAAAAAAAATTGGGCGAGCGAAGACGATTTAAAATCTATTGAGAAAGAGGTCCGTGCAATTGTTGCTGATGCGGTAGATTTTGCACAAAGTGATCAAGAGCCAGATGCTTCTGAGCTCTATACTGATATTTTAGTTTGATGCGAGGGAAGCAAGTATGTCTATTGATATTTTGATGCCGGCGCTTTCACCAACTATGGAAGAAGGTAAACTGTCTAAATGGCTCAAGAAAGAAGGTGATAAGGTTAGCTCTGGCGATGTTATTGCTGAAATTGAAACGGATAAGGCTACAATGGAAGTAG
Source organism: Bartonella sp. CL25QHWL (assembly GCF_042195335.1). Taxonomy (NCBI): domain Bacteria; kingdom Pseudomonadati; phylum Pseudomonadota; class Alphaproteobacteria; order Hyphomicrobiales; family Bartonellaceae; genus Bartonella; species Bartonella sp. CL25QHWL. The sequence goes on from NZ_JBHIOE010000002.1 coordinate 251,082, forward strand.
AGGCCGTTGATGAAGGTACTCTTGGTAAAATTTTTGTGCCTGAAGGTTCAGAAGGCGTAAGGGTTAACACTGTTATTGCAATTTTGTTAGAAGAAGGTGAGCGTGCTGAGGATATTTCGCAACCTACTGATATAGCACAAAAACCTAAGGAATCTGCTCTTTCTCTGCCATTGTCAGTTCCGCAGGCTGCTCCTACTTTTGATACATCTCTTAATTTTGATATTCCAGCGGGAACACAAATGGTTACAATGACAGTTCGTGAAGCGCTTAATCAGGCTTTGGCTGAAGAAATGCGGCGTGATGAAACAGTTTTTCTTATGGGGGAAGAAGTCGCGCAATATCAAGGTGCCTATAAGGTTAGTCAGGGTTTGTTGGAAGAGTTCGGGGAACGCCGAGTTATTGATACCCCAATTACAGAGCACGGCTTTGCTGGGCTGGCTGTTGGGGCTGCTTTTGGTGGGTTACGTCCTATTGTCGAGTTTATGACCTTTAATTTTGCGATGCAGGCGATGGACCAAATTATTAACTCAGCAGCCAAAACACGTTATATGTCTGGTGGACAAATGACCGCTCCTATGGTTTTCCGAGGTCCCAATGGTGCGGCTGCCCGTGTTGGTGCTCAACATTCTCAATGCTATGCTGCATGGTATAGTCATGTACCAGGTCTGAAAGTTGTCATGCCTTATAGTGCTGCAGATGCAAAAGGTTTGCTGAAAGCTGCTATTCGTGATGATAATCCTGTTATTTTCCTTGAAAATGAGATTTTGTATGGGCATCAATTTGATGTTCCTCAACTGGATGATTTTCTTTTGCCTATTGGTAAGGCGCGTATTCATAAGTCTGGACAAGATGTGACGATTGTTGCATGTGGAATTGGGATGCATTATGCTGTTCAAGCGTTACCAGAAATTGAAAAACTTGGTATTGATGTTGAATTGATTGATTTACGAACCATTCGCCCTATGGATCTTCCTACAATTCTTTCGTCAGTTAAAAAAACAGGTCGTTTGGTAACAATTGAAGAGGGATTTCCTCAGTCATCCGTGGGAACTGAAATAGCAACGCGTGTTATGCAGCAGGCTTTTGACTATCTTGATGCGCCAATTGCTACGATTTCTGGCAAAGATGTTCCGATGCCTTATGCCGCTAATCTTGAGAAGTTGGCTTTGCCTAATACTGCTGAAATTATTGAGGCAGTTCAGGCTGTGACATACAGAGCATAACGGAGGAAAGCATAATGCCCATTAAAATTACAATGCCAGCGCTTTCCCCTACGATGGAAGAGGGAAATTTAACAAAATGGAATATTAAGGAGGGAGATAAGGTTTCCTCTGGTGATGTTATTGCTGAAATTGAGACGGATAAAGCGACAATGGAAGTCGAAGCCGTTGATGAAGGTAGGGTTGCTAAAATTGTTGTTCCTGCTGGAACACAAGGCGTTAAAGTAAATGCTTTAATTGTTGTTTTAGCAGAAGAAGGTGAAGATTTAGCTGAAGCTGCAAAAGTTACAGAAGAAATCTCTTCTTCTACAAGACAAGAATCAGAGGGCATCAAACAGACAGATTCTCTGAAACAGACGGACTCAAAGGGAATAAAAATGTCTCATGAATCATCAACTGGGCAATTAATACAGCAAGATAAAAAAGAAGCTCGTCTTTTTGCCTCTCCCTTAGCGCGGCGATTAGCATCTCAGGCAGGTCTTGATTTATCCCTTATTTCTGGAAGTGGTCCGCATGGGCGTATTATTAAGCGCGATGTGGAAAAAGCTGTGAGCAGCGATATTTCTAAAGTGTCTTATTCATCACAGATAGGGGAGCTAACAGCTACAGGTGCTTCAGACAAACAGATATTGAAACTCTTCAAAGAGGATGAATATAGCTTCGTTCCCCATAATAATATGCGTAAAACAATCGCGACACGTTTGGTGGAATCAAAACAGAAAGTCCCACATTTCTATGTAACGGTAGATTGTGAACTTGATGCGCTATTAGCACTGCGTACACAACTGAATGCTGCTGCACCAATGGTTAAAAGGCAAGAAGAAACTCAGCCTACTTATAAGCTTTCTGTTAATGATATGGTGATCAAAGCTGTCGCACTTTCTTTGAAAGCGGTTCCTGATGCGAATGTCTCTTGGCTTGAAGGTGGGATGATTCATCATAAACATTGTGATGTTGGGGTTGCTGTTTCCATTCCCAATGGATTAGTTACACCGATTATTCGCCATGCAGAGGAAAAGCCGTTATCACTTATTTCCAAAGAGATGAAGGATTTTGCAAAGCGTGCGCGCGAGGGCAAGTTAAAAATGGAAGAATATCAGGGTGGAACAACAGCTGTATCAAATATGGGGATGTATGGTATAAAAAGTTTTTCTGCTATTCTTAATCCACCGCATGCGACGATTTTTGCGATTGGAGCAGGGGAGCAGCGCGCCGTTGTTAAAAATGATGCATTAGTCGTTGCGACAGTTATGTCAGTTACGATTTCTGCTGATCATCGTGCTGTCGATGGTGCTTTAGCAGCAGAGATCGCGCGGACTTTTAAGAAGATGATTGAAAATCCATTAGCAATGTTGGTTTGAACTGTTTAACAGTTCTTCACGTAAATTGTGAGAGAGTGTATTAAGAAAATAAAAGCAAATTTAACGAGTTTGAAGAGCAATGTTATTGCTATTTCTGGTTTGGGTAAAGCATTTACGTAAGCAAAAGACATAAGATAATTCTGTCATGTTATTTTGCAGACTTAAGTTCAAAAAGTGCATATCCGTTTTATATATATCCATGGAGGAATTACTGTGGCAAATCTTTATGATGTAATTGTGATTGGATCAGGTCCAGGCGGATATGTAACCGCAATTCGTGCAGCACAATGTGGCTTTAAGACTGCGATTGTTGAACGTGAACATTTGGGAGGGATCTGTTTAAATTGGGGATGTATTCCAACAAAGGCCCTTCTACGTTCAGCGGAAATGAAACATTTTGCTGAACATGCGAAAAATTATGGACTAAAAATTAATGGTTCCATTGAGGCAAACATCAAAGATGTTGTGGCACGTTCACGCGGTGTTTCAGCACGTTTAAATGCTGGTGTTGATTTTCTAATGAAAAAAAACAAAATTGATATTATTTGGGGTGAAGCAAAGCTTACTAAAGAAGCAAAGGGAAGCCATCCTGCGGAAATTATGGTTTCTTCATCCTCAAAACCGATTATGCAACCGCAAAATCCAGTCCCTAAAGGAACGTTAGGGGAGGGAACTTATCAAGCAAAGCATATCATTATTGCAACGGGCGCACGTCCTCGTGTTCTTCCTGGTATTGAACCAGATGGAAAACTCATTTGGACTTATTTTGAAGCTATGATACCGTCATCAATGCCAAAATCGCTTTTGGTTATAGGGTCTGGGGCTATTGGCATTGAATTTGCCTCTTTTTATCGTGATATGGGGGCGACAGTAACTGTTGTTGAAATGATGCCCCATATCATGCCTGCTGAAGATATTGAAATTTCAATGTTTGCTCGTAAACAGTTAGAGAAAAGAGGTTTACGCATTCTTCGTCAAGCAAAAGTAACAAAGGTTGAAAAGTCTTCCGATTCTGTGACTGTACATATTGATGTTCAAGGTAAAATAGAGACAATAACTGTTGACCGGTTAATTTCCGCTGTAGGGGTGCAAGGTAATATTGAGAATCTTGGTTTAGAATCTTTGGGAATAAAAACCGATCGCGGGTGCATTGTGACTGATGAATGGAGTTGGACGGGGGTGGAAGGCATTTATGCTATTGGTGATGTAGCAGGTCCTCCTATGTTGGCCCATAAAGCAGAAGAAGAAGGAGTGATATGTATTGAGCATCTTGCAGGTTTGAAGAGTGCTCATCCGCTTGATAAAAGAAAAATTCCAGGGTGTACATATTGTACACCACAGGTTGCTTCTGTAGGGCTTTCAGAAGCGGCTGCAAAAGAAGCAGGTTATGATATACGTATTGGTCGTTATTCTTTTGCTGCGAATGGTAAGGCGATTGCTTTGGGTGAAGATCAGGGGTTAGTAAAAACGATTTTTGATAAAAAAACAGGACAGCTTCTCGGGGCCCATATGGTAGGGGCTGAGGTAACAGAATTGATACAGGGTTTTGTTATTGCTATGAATCTTGAAACAACAGAAGAAGAATTAATGCATACTGTCTTTCCACATCCGACCTTATCGGAAATGATGAAAGAAAGTGTATTGGATGCTTATGGTCAAGTTTTAAACGCTTGATGATTGGATTGTATGAAAAATTTTATATTTTTGATTGTTACTTCGTATTTATAAGGCAAAGGCTTAAATGGTTACGGTTGTTGATAGAGTTACAAATAGACGTTTGCGTCATCCTGAAAAGGCACATCGTCCTGATACAAGCGTTCAAAAAAAGCCAGATTGGATTCGTGTAAAAGCGCCAACATCACCAATTTATAAGGAAACACATGGTATTGTACGTACGCATAAGTTAGTGACTGTATGCGAAGAAGCTGGTTGCCCTAATATTGGCGAATGTTGGAGCCAGAGGCATGCTAGCTTTATGATTTTAGGTGAAATATGTACGCGTGCTTGTGCTTTTTGTAACGTTGCAACAGGTATTCCACTTGCCGTTGATGATAATGAGCCAGAACGTGTCGCCGATGCTGTTGCACGGATGGAATTAAAACATGTTGTCATTACATCTGTTGATCGTGATGATCTTGCTGATGGTGGTGCTGAGCATTTTGCAAAAGTTATTTATGCGATTCGTCAAAAAACTCCTAAAACAACAATTGAAGTTCTTACACCTGATTTTCGTCATAAGGATGGCGCTTTAGAAGTTGTTGTTGCTGCTAAGCCTGATGTTTTTAATCATAACTTAGAAACAGTTCCTTCTAAATATTTGAAGGTCCGTCCAGGGGCGCGTTATTTTCATTCAATTCGTTTATTACAACGCGTTAAAGAACTTGATCCAACAATTTTTACAAAATCGGGAATTATGGTTGGCCTTGGGGAGGAGCGAAATGAGATTTTGCAATTGATGGATGATTTGCGCGCTGCTGATGTTGACTTTATGACAATTGGACAATATTTGCAGCCTACACGAAAACATCATCCAGTTGTTCGTTTTGTGCCTCCTGAAGAATTTGAGTCTTTTGCCAAGATTGGAAAAGTAAAAGGATTTTTACATATGGCTTCCAATCCTCTGACGCGTTCATCTCATCACGCTGGAGATGATTTTGCCATTTTGCAAAAAGCGCGTGATGAAAAATTTTCCTTACAGAGATAATTATGCCGATTTTTACAATACATCGGCAGATCACCCATAGTGCCAGTGAAATGTTTGATCTGGTTTCAGATATTGAGCGTTATCCTGAATTTTTACCAATGTGTGAGTCTTTAATAATACGTTCTCGAAAAGAATATGGAAAAAAAATATTGCTTCTTGCGGATATGACCGTTGGCTATAAGATTATTCGTGAAACTTTTACGACTCAAGTATTTCTTCAGCCGGAAAAAAGTCTTATAGAAGTTAAATATATTGATGGTCCATTCAAATATCTTGAAAATCGTTGGGCCTTTCATGATATTGAAAATACCAATGCATGTAATGTAGAGTTTTTTATTGATTATGAATTTAAAAGTAAAACGCTTGGATTAGTGATGGGCTCAATGTTTGATATTGCGTTTCGTAAATTTACCGAGGCTTTTGAGAAGCGTGCGCATCAGATTTATGGCTCTACGGTAACATAGTCTATTCTGTTATTTTTTAACAATACGTATTGCTTATAACAGCGTGAAGGTGAAAACCGGTTTCCATCTTTACTATTTGTTTTTAATTCAGCTTTCAAAAACATATTGAAGGAACATCATTTTAAATGATGAAAATGATGTACAGCTTCACTCTTTTGTTTCTCTCTTTTTTAATGGATACACATCCGTTAAACAGAACGCCCAAATAGAACATGCTTGCGTCATACCCATTTCATAATAGTGCTCATAATAAATAGTATAGATCCTTCGTAAAAGCATATAAACTCCACATCTGTACGTTTATGAACAAGTCAGCCTGCACCATTTATTTGCCATCTCTCAAGATGGTGCGCCAGCTCTTAGCACTTGAGAGAGAGGTACAAGTGTCCCTTTCTTTAATCATTTTATTTACTACAGTTTTTTTCTCTTGTGGCGTGCAAGTGAATAAATTTGATTAATTCAACCTACACAGGGCTGAAGTGAGATAACTTTACGCTATTCAGGTCTTTCATTTTCAAGGTGTGGGCGACTATAGACTCAATGTGGAATAGAGAATTTTGAAATTAGTATGGGGAATTCAGTGAAGTAATTCCAGAATCATTTTAAAAACATTTTCAACAGTTGCATGGCGGATAGCATTGCGATTAAGATGAGCAAAGTGCATTTCTTTGTGCAGGGGGGGGTGATTTTTGTAAGCAACTGCGCAATGCACAAGTCCTACAGGTTTATCAAGACTTGCACCTCCTGGACCAGCAATCCCTGTTACAGAAACTGCAATGTCAGCTTGTGAATGTTTTAATCCACCCTCAGCCATTGCAAGAGCAACTTCTTTTGAAACGGCACCATAGGTTCTTATAAGTTCAGCACAAACGCCAACAAGGCGTGTTTTGGATTCATTTGAATAAACAACAAATCCACAATCGAGAACATCTGACGATCCTGCAATATTTGTGAGGCTTGCAGCAATGAGCCCCCCTGTACAAGACTCTACAGTTGTTAACAGTAAACCTTTTTGGCGAAAGGTATTAAGGACTTCATGTGCTTGTTTTTCACAAAGATATGTCATTGGGGAATTTCTCCTGAATAAAGAACGCTCGCTGTTGCAAGAGCAGCAATTCCCTCACCACGACCAATAAATCCAAGCTTTTCATTTGTTGTTGCTTTGATAGAGATTCGATCAGGTGTCATTGCAAGTATTGTCATAAGATTTTCTGTCATAGCATGACGATAGGGACCAATTTTAGGATTTTCAGCGATAATTGTGATATCAACATTGGCGATACGACCATCTGCTTGTTTTATAATATCGAGAGCATGACGGAGAAAAATTTCTGATGATACATTTTTCCATTGAGGATCAGAGGGAGGAAAATGTGTACCGATATCTCCAGCACCTTGAGTTGCAAGAAGGGCATCTGTTAATGCATGAAGAGCAACATCCGCATCGGAGTGTCCATTTAATTTTTTATGAAAAGGGATTTTTATACCACATAATATAAGAAAATCACCATCTTCAAAAGAGTGAACATCATAACCATTGCCAGTACGGATATCAGGAAACATTTGCATTTTCTTTTGGAGATATAAATGTGCAGTATTAAAATCTTCATGCCATGTAATTTTTATGTTGTTAGGATCCCCAGGAACGGTACGCATAGGAATTCCAAACCATTCGGCAATTGCAGAATCGTCAGTGAATTCTTGTTTGCAAGCTTGTTTTGCTTGTTTATGGGCCGCTAAGATATGTTCAAAGGGAAAACACTGTGGAGTTTGTGCACTATAAAGATGGGTACGGGGAATTGTTTCTAAAACATGCTGATTATTTATACGTTTAAGGGTATCAGAGATGGGCAGAACAGGAAGAACACCTTCTTGAGGCGTGATAGTGTTGTGAATGTTATTAAAAAGCTTGTTTTCAATAAAAGGGCGTGCACCATCATGAATATGCACATATTGGGGGGAAAATTTTTTAAGTGCCTGAAGTCCATGTAAGGTAGAGATTTGACGTGTATTGCCTCCTTCAACGATAATAAGGCGCTCTTTAAAATCGCCAATAGCTTGTTCACAGATTTGACGATCTTCTGGATGAATAACAAGGATAATTGTTGTGATAGCTGGATGCTGCAAAAAACAATGCACGGTATGATAAATAATCGGCTTTTGTCCTAGAAGCCGATATTGTTTTGGAATTTTATAGGGAGATCCTGCTCTTTCACCCCGTCCAGCGGCTAATATTATTGCTGCAATAGAAATACTTAATCTCCTTGTATTATAATCTTAGTTTTCTTTTTTGTCATTAATTTTAAAATGATTTTGAAAGGATGGTTGTTGTAGATCAGCAAGGGATATCATGGACAACACCTCAAAAAAAGCATTTAATGCTTTTTGAAGTGCGGTATTTAAACCACAAAAATCAAACAAGGGGCAAGTTGGTTCTGCAGTATCGAAACATTCTGCTAGGGAAAAGTTGTCTTCTGTTACTTTCACAACATCAGCGACTGAAATCTCTGCTGCGGGTTTAGCCAATCTAACTCCACCATTGCGTCCACGCACTGTTTGTATAAAACCTGCTTGAACAAGCAGCTGAAGGATTTTAAATAAAAAAAGTTCTGAAACGGCATATGCTTTAGCAATTTCTGGAACACGACTGAGAGTTCCCTGATTATCTGCACAATACATGAGCATTCGAAGAGCATAATTTGTTTGTTTTGTTAATCGCATCTCATTTCCTTCGTAAAGTATCGTCGAACACAGTCTATTTTAAAGATATTTTGCAAAATATAGAAGCTTTTCCTCATTGACTATATTTGCCCTATTTTAAATGTAGTATTAGTATTGTCAATTTTTGCTACAAAAGGTTATATGAGAATAATGGGATAAGGGTATGTAAGCTCATGACGAATATAACATCTGTGACGAATCTTCAAGACATAGATAAAAATACTTATAACGATGAGTTGTATCGTTTAAGTAAGGTATATATTTTTTTAGGGATTACAATTATTGTATTGGCTTTACTTACGGCCTCTGTTTCGTTTATTATTCTTATTGGATTAACTCCTGTTGTTCCCAGTAGAACAGTAACCCTTATTCTTATAGGGATTAATAGTTTTTGGGTTTTAGGGCTTATTGTCATCGTTTTTTATGAGATGATTCCGATCATTCGTGCTTGGCGTTCAAGGCGTGCAGGATCGCGTCTTCATGTGCGTCTTATTTCATTGTTTGCACTTGTTGCGACAATGCCAGCTGTTGCTGTAGCTCTTGTATCGGGTCCAGCACTAAATTTGGGACTTGATCGATGGTTTGATACAACAACGCGGCAAATTGTGGGCTCTTCTATTGATTTAGCAAATGCTTATGCAGATGAAATGCTTCAAAATTTAAAAAATTTATCCTACGCGATGGCATTTGCACTTGATAACAAAAAACTCTTAGAACGTAATCCAGCTGAATATAGGATGCAATTGACGCGTCATGCTATAGGACGCAATTTGCGTGGTGCATTTTTGTTAAGTTCTAGCGGAGCTATTTTTGTATCGAGTGCTCTTGGTGATGAAGATAAACTGCCAATTCCTCCTTCTCATCTTATTGAACGTGCAACCAGTGCGAGACCTTTTTCTTTTCAACCAGGCGTTCATGATTATTTTGGTATTATTTTAAAATTTACCAACATTCCAAACACATTTTTATATTTGGTGCGTGACGTTGATAAAGGTGTTTTATCTGCTTTGCGTTTGACAGAAGTTAATACAGATCGCTATCGTGATTTAAATGAAAATCGCCTGCTGACACAGATTGCATTTGGTATGCTTTATTTGTGTCTTTTTTTTAGTTTATTCTTATCAGCTATTTGGGCTGCTATTGCTGTTGCTGATCGTTTAGTGCGTCCTATTCGTCTTCTCATTAGTGCTGCCGATGATGTTGCTTCTGGAAATATGGAAATTTTCGTGCCAGTACGAGCAAAAGATGGAGATATTGGGCAATTATCCAAAACTTTTAATTACATGGTCAGTGAATTGAAAAGTCGGCGTAATGAGTTGATTGCAGTGCGTGATCAAATTGATGAAAGACGGCGTTTTTCTGAAGCTGTGTTATCGGGTGTAACAGCGGGAGTAGCAGGTATAGATGATAATGGTGATATCACCATTATCAATCGGTCTATTGAAGCGATGTTTGATATTCGCTCTGAGCACGTTGTTGGACAAAGTCTTTTATCTTTAAGCGCTGAAATTTGGCAGGTTTTTCAGTTTGTGCGTTCATTAGATCGTAAAAACCATCGTGAACAGGTCACTTTAAACGTTGCAGGAAAAGAGCGTGTCTGTAATGTTCAAGTTACGATGGAGGAGGATGATGGACAGGGGCAATCTTGGGTTCTAACAATTGATGATATTACTGACCTTGTTGCAGCGCAACGTACAGCAGCGTGGGCGGATATTGCGCGGCGTATTGCGCACGAAATTAAAAATCCTCTTACACCTATTCAGTTATCCGCTGAACGCATTCGTAAACGTTATAACAAAGCTATTACACAAGATAGAGAGGTTTTTGAGCGGTGTATTGACACGATTATTCGGCAGGTTGGAGATATTGGGCGTATGGTTGATGAGTTTTCCTCTTTTGCACGTATGCCAAAACCCAAAATGCATATTTTAGATATACGAGAATTGTTGCGCGAAGCATGTTTCTTGATAGAGGTGACGCGACATGATATTCATTTTGAGCAAGATTTAGGAACTCTACCACTTATGGGTGCATTTGATAACCGTCTCATTGTACAGGCTTTCTGCAATGTTATCAAAAACGCGAGCGAATCCATAGATTCAGTTATGCGAGAGGAAAATATTCACGGTCATATTCTTGTCCGTTCTTATCGACAGAAAGAATGGGTGGTTGTGGATGTTGTTGATAACGGGAAAGGACTTCCTAAAGAGCAAAGACAAAAGTTATTAGAACCCTATATAACAACGCGGGAAAAAGGAACAGGACTGGGGTTAGCCATTGTGCGCAAAGTTATTGAAGATCACGGTGGTTTCATGGAGCTTCATGATGCACCGGAGAGTTTTTATGAAGGTCGTGGTGCGATGATCCGTTTGATATTTCCTGCGGATGGGGGTAAGCAGGGTAATATTATACAAGCCATAAATCATAAGATAGGGGAATAGTATGGTATCAGATATCTTGATTGTTGATGATGAAGCAGATATTCGTGAGCTTGTTGCTGGTATTTTAGAGGATGAAGGTTATGAAACGCGCGTTGCTTGTAACTCTGATGAAGCATTGGCTCAAATTAGTGAGCGTATTCCAAAGCTCATTTTTTTGGATATTTGGCTACAGGGTAGTCGTCTCGATGGTTTAGCACTGCTTGATGAAATTAAAACACAATATCCGGCTCTTCCGGTCGTTATGATCTCTGGTCATGGTAATATTGAGACGGCTGTTTCCGCTATAAAGCGAGGGGCATATGATTTCATTGAAAAACCTTTTAAAGCTGATAGACTTGTATTGGTTGCAGAGAGAACACTTGAAAATTCAAATTTAAAACGTGAGCTTTTAGAATTACGAAAGCGTTCGAACGAGACATTAGAGTTGCTCGGAAAATCGACAGTTATAAAAAATTTGCGTCAAATCATAGAAAAAGTAGCACCAACCAATAGTCGCATCATGATAACAGGTCCTTCAGGGGCAGGAAAAGAGACTGTTGCACGAACTATTCATGCGCTCTCAACGCGTTCGAATGGGCCATTTGTTACAATAAATGCTGCAACGATTACTCCGGAAAGAATGGAAATAGAGCTGTTTGGCAGCGAAATGGAGGGAAGAGAGCGTAAAATCGGTGCCTTAGAGGAAGCTCATGGCGGTATATTATATCTTGATGAAATTGCTGACATGCCACGTGAGACTCAAGGGAAGATTCTTCGGGTTTTAACGGGGCAAACATTTGAGAGAATTGGCGGCACAAAACGTGTTAAGGTGGATGTCCGTATCATTTCTTCGACAGCGCAAAATCTTGAAAACCTCATTTCTGATGGGCGCTTTAGGGAGGATCTTTTTCACCGTCTTTCCGTTGTTCCTATTGTTGTTCCGCCCCTTTCAGCGCGTCGTGAAGATATTCCAGAACTTGTACATCATTTTGTAAAAACAATATCACAGCAGGTTGGGATTAAACCGCGTGCAATCAGTGATGATGTGATTGCTATTTTGCAAACGCACGCTTGGCCGGGTAATGTGCGGCAATTACGTAATAATATTGAGCGTCTTCTTATTCTTGTGCGGGATGGTGATGGTCCTATAACAGCGGACTTTCTTCCCAGTGAAGTAAGTGATTCTTTGCCACGCCTTCAAATGGATTCAGATGAAAGTATAATGGATTTGCCGTTACGTGAAGCTCGAGAATTGTTTGAAAAGAGATATTTAGTGGCGCAGATTGGGCGTTTGGGTGGAAATATATCACGTACTGCTGAATTTATAGGCATGGAGCGTTCAGCTTTGCACCGTAAACTTAAAGCGCTTGGAGTTTCTTAAGCGATGCGTGTTATTATTTGTGGAGCAGGACAGGTTGGTTATGGGATAGCAGAGCGTCTTGCTGCTGAAAATCATGATGTTACTGTTATTGATATCGAAACGAGATTAATTGAAAAGATTCGCGATACATTGGATGTGAGAGGTTTTGTTGGTCACGGTTCACGGCCTGAAGTTCTTTTGGCAGCAGATGCAGACAAAGCTGATATGTTGATTGCTGTTACTTTGTTTGATGAAGTCAATATGGTAGCTTGCCAAGTAGCACATTCATTATTTAATGTGCCCACAAAAATTGCTCGTATTCGCTCACAATCTTATTTAGAGCCACGTTATAAGACGCTTTTTTCCAGAGAGAATATTCCCATTGATGTGGTTATTTCGCCAGAAGTTGAAGTTGGGGAAATGGTTTTGCGCCGTATTGCTTTACCTGGTGCAATAGATGTTCTTTATTTTTGTAATGATGATATTGTTGCGCTAGCCTTGGAATGTATGGAAGATTGTCCAGTTATTAATACACCTTTGCGTCAATTAACAGAGCTTTTTCCAGATCTTCATACGACGGTTACCGCTATTAAACGTGGCGCGGAATTATTGGTTGCACATTCAGAAACGCAATTACGCGTTGGTGATATAACCTATCTTGTTGTTTCTCGTGAACAGATGCGTCGTGCTGTTGGGCTTTTTGGTCATAAAGAACAAGATGCACACCGCATGATTATTGCAGGGGGTGGTCACATTGGCCTTTATGTTGCACAGGCGATTGAAAAGCGTTTCCATAAATTAAAATTGAAGATTATAGAATCGCATAGAGAAAGAGCTCTTACAATTGCTGATCAGCTTGAAAAAACGACAGTCTTATACGGTAACGTGTTAGATCCAGTGATTCTTCAAGATGCGGGAATTGATCAGTCCGATTTAATGATTACATTGACCAATCAAGATCAGGTTAATCTCTTAAGCGCTATTATTGCTAAAAGATTGGGCTGCAAAGCCAATATGGTATTGATTAATAATGTTGCCTATCAAGAATTTAGTCGTGCTGTTGGTGTGGATGCATATCTTAATCCCCATAGCGTTACAATATCGAGAATTTTGCAACAAATGCGCCGTGGGCGTATTCGTTCTGTTCATTCAGTTTTTAATGGTCGAGCAGAAATTATTGAAGCTGAAGTGATGCAAACATCTTCATTAGTTGGTAAGTCATTATCAGAGCTCAATTTATCAGATGGTTTGAGAATTGGTGCAATTTATCGCAATAAGACAATAATACAGCTTTCGGCAGATACGCGTATTTTGTCTGGTGATAGAATAGTGATTTTTGCTCTTGCTGATAGAGTTCGTGATGTTGAACAACTCTTTCGCGTAAGTTTAGAATATTTTTGATGTATTATCTATGGATATTTGTACTTTTTGGTATAGTGGACAATTAAGATTGGTGGATAGGCTTTGTTTGTCTTCAATGGTTAAAACTGGACAGCGCGTTAAGCTTTTTAGTTATGATAAAAAAATAGATAATCTCCCTGCTGGTGTTGAGCTGCATGAAGCCGAATCAATTTTACCACGCTCAGCAATTTATCGCCTTGATCCCGATTTTTCTGATGATAAACTAGGGTGTACAATTGTTCAGTTCTCGGATTTTTTTCGTGTTATGCTGATGGAATATCAACAAGGTGTTTGGTTAGATACAGATGTTTACCTTGTTAAACAATTTCATCCAGATGCCGATAAGGTTTGGTTGGCAAGAGAAAATAATACAAGAGTAGGCGTTTCTGCACTTTATTTTCCGCCCAATAACCCTATTATAAAAATATTTGAAGATTATTGGCAGGCACAGAAATTATTCCTCATTGGCTTGGGTTTAAGCGTCGTGTTTGGAGACCGTTCTGGTTAAAGAGGAAAAAAATGCCGATTTTACTGGGAAATCTTGGCGTTACAATATTTGGCAATGATGGTATTTCACGATTAGCAAAACGATATGGTTTTTTTCATGAAGCAAGGGAAAAGGAAACTTTTTATTATTGGAATGGGCGAAAAACTGAACGTATTTTTGAACCAGCTTTTGGCGTAAAGCCGCTTACAGATTCACGCTTGATAGGCTTTCATATTCACAGAAAGACAAAGACCACGAAAAGACCTCAGGAAGGAAGTTTTTACCATTGGGCGGTATCTCGCATTCCTGATGTTCATCATTTGTTTAGGTAGAGTTATTATTGCTATTTTAACTATTGAGATTTTAATCTATCTTATACATCTCTTGATTGTAGCTTGCACAAGAGAGTAATGTTAGCATATGGATAAAAACATTGAATGTGTAAAGAGCGGTTGTTATATGAACGGAAAGTAAAAATATGAGTGATCCAATGAAAACAGCATTAAGCCTTGTTCCTATGGTTATTGAACAAACCAATCGTGGTGAGCGGGCCTATGATATTTTTTCCCGTCTTTTAAAGGAGCGGATTATTTTTATTAATGGTCCTGTTGAAGATGGTATGGCAATGCTTGTTTGTGCACAATTGCTTTTCTTAGAAGCGGAAAATCCTAAAAAAGAAATTAGTCTTTATATTAATTCTCCAGGTGGTGTCGTAACATCTGGTATGGCTATTTATGATACTATGCAGTTTATTCGCCCTCCTGTTTCTACGCTTTGCATGGGGCAAGCGGCATCTATGGGGTCTTTATTGTTAACAGCTGGAGCAAAAGGTCATCGTTTTACATTGCCAAACGCACGTATTATGGTGCATCAACCATCTGGAGGTTTTCAAGGTCAAGCTTCAGATATTGAGCGACATGCGCAAGATATTATAAAGATGAAACGGCGTTTAAATGAAATTTATGTCCAACATACGGGTCAAGATTATGAGGTTATAGAGAAAACTCTCGATCGCGATCATTTTATGACAGCAGAAGAAGCCAAAGCGTTTGGCTTAGTTGATGATGTTATACAATATCGTGCAGAAACTGAAAAAGAAGAAAAAGATTAAGAATTTTTATAGAAAAAACAGCTACTTTAAATCAAAGAGTTTTATAAAAAATATCGCAAAATAAGAGAAACACCTAAAAATATTGAGACATGCATGGTTTTCTATATGTCTTTTAGTTTTCATGATGAAAAGCTTCCTTTGAAAAGGCAAAGTGTTCATATATCGTGGTGAAAGGAAAGAAAAATGAGCAAAATTAGCAATAGCGGGAACGAATCAAAAAATACTCTCTATTGCTCGTTCTGCGGCAAGAGTCAGCATGAGGTGCGTAAGCTCATTGCGGGGCCTACTGTATTTATCTGTGATGAATGTGTAGAGCTTTGCATGGATATTATTCGGGAAGAAAATAAGTCTTCTGGGGTTAAGGTGCGTGATGGTGTTCCTACGCCACAGGAAATTATAACAGTTCTTGATGATTATGTTATTGGTCAGCAGCATGCGAAGCGTGTTCTTTCTGTTGCTGTGCATAATCATTATAAACGGTTGGCGCATCAGTCTAAAAGCAATGATATTGAGTTGGCAAAATCAAATATTCTTCTTGTTGGTCCAACGGGCTGCGGTAAAACTTATCTCGCACAAACATTAGCACGTATTATTGATGTACCTTTTACGATGGCGGATGCGACCACTTTGACTGAAGCAGGTTATGTGGGGGAAGATGTTGAAAATATTATTCTTAAGCTTCTTCAAGCAGCAGATTATAATGTTGAACGTGCACAGCGTGGTATTGTTTATATCGATGAGGTTGATAAGATTTCTCGTAAAGCAGATAATCCTTCTATTACAAGAGATGTTTCGGGGGAAGGAGTTCAGCAAGCGTTATTAAAAATTATGGAAGGAACGATTGCTTCTGTTCCTCCTCAAGGTGGACGTAAGCATCCGCAACAAGAGTTTCTTCAGGTTGACACCACAAACATCTTATTCATTTGTGGGGGAGCTTTTGCAGGTTTAGAACGGATTATTTCAGGGCGTGGTGAAAAAACTTCTATTGGTTTTTCTGCGACCGTTAAGGCTCCTGATGAGCGTTGTGTCGGTGAAATTTTTCGTGATTTAGAGCCTGAAGATCTTATAAAATTTGGTTTAATACCAGAATTTATTGGACGCCTTCCTATAGTCGCTACCTTAGAGGATTTAGATGTTAACGCCCTCATGCAAATTTTATCACAACCTAAAAATGCATTAGTAAAGCAATATCAGCGTCTTTTTGAAATGGAGAATGTCGAGTTAGCATTTCATGAAGATGCTTTACGTGTTATTGCAAAGAAAGCAATTGAACGTAAAACTGGTGCTCGTGGTTTACGTTCAATTATGGAGAAGATCCTTCTTGAGACGATGTTTGAGCTACCGGCTCTTGAAGGCGTTCAAAAAGTGGTTATTTCGAGTGATGTCGTTGATGGGAAAGCGCGTCCTCTTTATATTTACTCAGAACGTGCAGAAGATAAAGAAAATGTATCAGCATGACATTGTGCGATGCACAATATAAAAGGTGGTAATGAATGGTATTTTATGGGTGTTTCTAATAATATCATTATAATGCTTGATTTATGTATGAGTAATTACCACTTCATGTACAGTGAAGAGCTGAGGTTTTCTAAAAGTGGGC
Organism: Bartonella sp. CL25QHWL; assembly: GCF_042195335.1. Lineage (NCBI taxonomy): Bacteria > Pseudomonadati > Pseudomonadota > Alphaproteobacteria > Hyphomicrobiales > Bartonellaceae > Bartonella > Bartonella sp. CL25QHWL. The sequence goes on from NZ_JBHIOE010000002.1 coordinate 267,931, forward strand.
TGGTTGTTGTAGATAGCTCATAGGCTCCAGAAAGGAGAGTTATGCAATATATTGATGAAAAGACAGATGAAGTAAGAGATGGGGTTTATGCTGTTTTACCTCTTCGTGATATTGTTGTCTTCCCCCATATGATTGTTCCACTTTTTGTGGGCCGCGAAAAATCAATTCGTGCTCTTGAAGAAACGATGGCGGTTGATAAGCAAATACTATTGGTGACACAAAAAAATGCTTCTGATGACGATCCAAAATCAGAGGATATTTATCATATTGGTACATTTGCTAATATTCTTCAACTTTTAAAGCTTCCTGATGGTACTGTAAAGGTTTTGGTTGAAGGAACTGCACGTGCAAAAATTAGTCAATTTGCTTTAAGTGAAGGTTATCATCAGGCTTTTGCAACTGTTACAGAAGAACCTAGAGAGAGTGATGTTGAGATTGAAGCTCTTTCAAGGTCAGTGATTGCTTATTTTGAAAACTATGTAAAGCTTAATAAAAAAATCTCTCCTGAAGTTGTGAATGCGATTGGCCAGCTTGATAATCCTTCTAAGCTTGCCGATACAATTGCTTCTCATTTGATGATTAAACTTGCAGAAAAGCAGGAAATATTAGAGCTCTTACCTGTGCGGGCCCGTCTTGAACGTGTTTTGTCCTTCATGGAAGGAGAAATTTCTGTTTTGCAGGTTGAAAAACGTATTCGTTCGCATGTTAAACGGCAAATGGAAAAAAACCAACGAGAATATTATCTCAATGAGCAGATGAAGGCTATTCAAAAAGAGTTAGGAGCAGGTGATGATAGCCGAGATGAACTCTCTGAATTAGAAGAACGTATCAAGAATACAAAACTATCCAAGGAAGCGCAGGAAAAAGCTGGAGCAGAATTGAGAAAATTACGGAATATGTCTCCTATGTCTGCAGAAGCGACAGTTGTACGTAACTATCTTGATTGGTTATTAGCAATGCCTTGGGGTAAAAAATCTAAGATTAAAAACAATTTAGATTTTGCTGAAAAGGTCATGAATAATGAACATTTTGGTCTTGAAAAAGTTAAGGAGCGAATTATTGAATATTTGGCCGTACAAAGTCGCGCGTCAAAGATAAAAGGTCCCATTATTTGTTTGTTAGGTCCTCCAGGTGTAGGGAAAACATCATTAGCGCGCTCTATTGCAAAGGCAACGGGACGTGAGTATGTTCGTATCTCATTGGGAGGTGTCCGGGATGAAGCAGAAATTCGTGGACATCGCCGAACATATATTGGCTCGATGCCTGGAAAAATTATCCAGTCTATGAAAAAAGCAAAAAAATCTAATCCGCTTTTCTTGCTTGATGAAATTGATAAAATGGGACAAGATTTTCGTGGCGATCCTTCATCTGCTTTATTAGAAGTTCTTGATCCTGAACAAAATGGTACGTTCATTGATCACTATTTGGAAGTTGAATATGATCTTTCTGATGTCATGTTTATCACAACTGCCAATACGCTTAATATTCCAGGTCCGTTAATGGATCGTATGGAAATTATTCGTATTGCTGGTTATACTGAATGTGAGAAAATGGAAATTGTTAAACAGCATCTTTTTCCAAAGGCACTAAAAGATCACTGTTTGTCTAAAAAAGAACTCAGTATTTCTGATGGAGCACTAAGGTCAATTATTCAGTTTTACACACGTGAGGCAGGCGTTCGTAACCTTGAGCGTGAACTCATGAAAATTTCCCGCAAATCCGTTACAAAAATTCTCAAAACGCATCAAAAATCTGTAAAAGTTACAGAAAGTAATATTCATGATTTCTTGGGTGTTAAACGTTATCATTACAATCAGATTGAAGGCGAAAATCAAATTGGTGTTGTGACAGGCCTTGCGTGGACAGAAGTCGGCGGAGAGTTATTGACCATTGAAGGAGTTATGATGCCCGGCAAAGGTAAGATGACTGTAACTGGAAATTTACGTGATATTATGAAAGAGTCCATTTCAGCGGCCGCATCTTATGTGCGTTCTCGTGCTGTTGATTTTGGTATTGAGCCTCCACTTTTTGAAAAACGCGATATCCATGTTCATGTTCCAGAGGGGGCGACACCAAAAGATGGTCCCTCTGCTGGGATTGCAATGGTGACAGCAATTGTGTCGGTCCTTACAGGAGTAGCTGTGCATAAAGATATTGCAATGACTGGTGAAATTACTTTACGTGGACGCGTTTTACCCATTGGTGGATTAAAAGAAAAACTCTTAGCAGCTCTTCGAGGAGGGATAAAAAAAGTACTTATTCCTGAAGAAAATGCAAAAGATTTGGTTGATATTCCTGATGATGTCAAAAATAATATGGAAATTATTCCGGTAAATCATGTGAGTGAAGTTTTGAAACACGCTTTGGTTCATTTTCCAGATACTATTGAATGGAAAGAACCCTCTACAGTGGCTGTCCCAATCCGGTCAGAGAGCAGTGATAGTGAAGGAATACAGATTGCGCACTGATTCACTTATCTCATTTATAACGGCATTTTTTAGGTGGCAGAAGGCGTTGTTGAGGTTATTATTTTGTTTTTTGTTGGAAAAAGTGAAAAATTCCGTGAATAACTGTGATTATTGCTAAAAAAACAATGTTTTGGATAAAAATAAGACTTCTGTTTGCTGTACTTTTCAATAAACTGACCAATAACATGATTAAGTCATGTTCAGGTAATATAGGGAAAGGAAATATTTTATGAATAAAAGTGAATTGGTTAGCTCCGTTGCTGAAAAGGCAGGTGTTTCGAAAGCGCAAGCTGGTGCTGTTGTTGATGCTTTTATGGCTTCTGTAACAGAAGCTTTAGCTTCAGGGGGAGATGTTCGTCTTCCAGGTTTTGGCACTTTTGAAGTTTCTCATCGTGCTGCAACAAAGGGGCGTAATCCTTCAACTGGTGCTGAAATCGATATTCCAGCACGTTCTGTACCCAAATTTTCTGCAGGAAAAAGCCTTAAAGAAGCAGTTAATAAAAAATAATTTAGAGCTACATTAAAAAAACCCGATTTATTTATAAGCGGGTTTTTTTAACACATGTGTTATGCGCATTTTTCATATAAAACTTTGAGATCTTTGCGATATTTTTTATTTTCATGTATTGCTGGTATTTTTGAAAATGATTTTAAGTTTTGTATAAAATACTGTCAGCTTAAAATATATTTTTTTTAGTATTTTCAAAAAATATTGCACCGTATTAATTGAGCACGGGTATGGCTTATAAAATGTAATATTAACTTTTATTACGCTGAAGTGTTACGGTATTTATTTCAAAACAAGATCCGTAAATAATATGAGGCGGAAAACTCTGTAAAGTCCATAAAAGTTATTATATATCACCATTGACGCTTAATAAAAGTGCATGTTGGTGCCACCGTGCTATCTATTTTCTCAGTTCCTATAATGTTGCGACTAGCCCCAGATATCTGAGACGAGTGCATAAGGGATAGTTTTATTCTTTTACTCTTATACGCCAACCTTTCTTGTGACACACCAAGAGGATAATTTTATTGATTTATTAGAGAGCCTGAAATGAAAGAATCTTTTGATATTCAGATTTGGTTTTCAATATTGTAATTTTTCTTGGCATTTGAGAGGGGAGAGATAGCTCCAGCTCTATCCTACAAATATTTTTTCCATATCTTTATTTCACTTGTGATATGCAAGCGAGTATTTTTCCTTCATCATACAAGAGTAAAAATGAGAGAACATCACAAATTTTGAGGGAGGAAGTTACAAAACAGAAAAATTACTCTTATAAAATAATATACATTACGTAATATAAAAACTATTAATAAAGATAGTACAGTATTACGTGCGTATTTTTCATCTATTTTTTTGATTATTCATAATATATTTATATGATTATTTTTTTAGTCATTAAATCATATTAAATTTTTGATAGCGGTAAAGGTTTTTTATAGCCAAAAGTTATTTCACAGCACCTACATAATTGAATAAATGATGAAATGTAGGTAGTATTTATTGATTGGAGGAGACAGTCTTTAAAAGGCTTTAGAATGATTTTTTCACGAGAGTCATAAAGATCTATTCAGTAGGTGAGAGGCGAATCGTATGTTTTTTATAAACAGGAGCTCTTTGATTCTTTATCTGCTAACCACTGAGTACAATCATTGAGAGCTCTCGCTGTTATGGCTTGTTTTTTTACTAATTTTTTTTCTTTACTTGGTAAGCGTTTCCCTGAATGTTTAATAGAAGCAATAGGGGGAAAAAGTCCGAAATTGATATTCATTGGCTGAAAAGACTGTGTTTCTGCTTTTTCATCTATGATGTGTCCCCCCGTAATATGATTCAAAAGGGCTCCGAATGCTGTAGTTTGTGGGGGGAGGCAAGGGGAAATATGATGATATTCGGCAGCAGCAAAACGTCCAGCAAGAAGCCCTATTGCCGCTGATTCTACATAACCTTCACATCCGGTAATTTGCCCTGCAAAGCGTAGTTGTCTTTTTTGTTTTAAACGAAGGGTTTGATCAAGAATAATTGGCGAGTTGAGGTAGGTATTGCGGTGAAGACCACCAAGACGCGCAAACTCTGCTTTTTCAAGACCGGGAATCATTCTAAAAATACGAATTTGTTCACCATATTTCAGTTTTGTTTGAAAGCCGACCATATTATAAAGCGTTCCAAGTTTATTATCTTGGCGTAATTGAATGACAGCATAGGGTTTAACTGTAGGGTTATGGGCATTAGTTAAGCCCATAGGTTTCATAGGACCATGTCTTAACGTTTCAAGTCCGCGCTCAGCCATAATTTCAATGGGGAGGCATCCATCAAAATAGGGCGTTTTTTCAAAGTCACGAAACTCTGTTTTTTCAGCATTTTTTAACGCTTCAACGAATGTTTCATATTGTTCTTTGTTGAGAGGACAATTAAGATAATCTTTTCCTGTTCCCTCAGGACCAATTTTATCATAGCGAGATTGATACCAACAAATGTTGATATCAATACTGTCGGTATGGATAATAGGTGCAATCGCATCAAAAAAAGAAAGAGCTTTTATACCGGTTATTGCTTGTAATTTTTGAGCAAGTGCAGGCGATGTAAGGGGGCCCGTTGCAATGACAACATGTTTCCAAGCTTTAGGAATTTCTTGAACTTCTTCACGTTTGATTGTTATAAGGGGGTGGTTTTCGAGTGCTGTCGTAACGGTTTTTGAAAATCCATCACGGTCAACAGCAAGAGCACTCCCTGCGGGAACTTTGTTGGCATCAGCAGCTTTCATAATTAACGATTTTGCTAATCGCATTTCAGCATGTAAAAGCCCTACGGCATTTGTTAATGAATCATCGCAACGAAACGAATTTGAACAAACCAGTTCTGCCAATTTATCGGTTTTATGGGCATCTGATTTTTTTTCGGGTCGCATTTCATGCAAAACAACAGGAATTCCTGATTGAGCGATTTGCCAGCTCGCTTCACACCCCGCAAGACCGCCACCGATGATATGAATTGGGATATCAAATGTCTTTAACATAATTGACTTTTAGCGTAAGCAGTTATGTATGAAAAGCATAGATTTTGTTTTTTTTAATATATTTGTTTGCTTTTTTTCTGTAATTAATGGTATAGAAACGCCGCTTGTATAAGGTTATTAGCTTGTAAGTTTGAGCGGATGTGGCGAAATTGGTAGACGCACCAGATTTAGGTTCTGGCGGGAGACCGTGGGGGTTCGAGTCCCTCCATCCGCACCAAAGCAATCCCTTAGGTGCTACGGATTTCTACGTGTCTGAAATTCCGCTTCATGGTAAATGTAACACTCGAAGTGTTAGAATGTAATGATTATTAGAGTGGGTTGATCCCTCTCCTTAGAAAAATGAAGGTGTTTAATGCAGGTTACCGAGACGCTTAATGAAGGACTGAAGCGCGAAATTAAGATCGTGGTTCCAGCGAAAGATTTAGAAGAAAAGTTGAATGAACGATTGGATGATACCAAGGGAAAAATCAAGCTTAATGGTTTTCGTCCCAGTAAAGTGCCTAGTGGGCATTTGCGAAAAATGTATGGTAAATCCTTTATGGCGGAGATTCTCAATGAGATACTCAGTGATGCACCCCGTTCTATTTTAGCAGACCGCAATGAACGTGCAGCGATGCAGCCAAAAATTGATATAGATGAAGATGAAAAAATTCTAGATGGCAAAGCTGATTTTACTTTTAGTTTAAAGTATGAAGTTTTACCAAAAATTGACATTAAAGATTTTGAACATATTAAGGTTATCCGTGAAATTGCAACTATTCCTGAACAGGATATTGATGATCAAGTCAATCGCGTCCTTTCTTCTACGCGTAATTATTCCCTAAAAGAGGGGAATTCTGAAGAAGGTGATCGCATTACCATAGATTATCAAGGTAAGCTTGAAGGCGTTCCATTTGAAGGTGGGACAGATAGTGATGCACAACTGATTCTTGGGTCAAAACAATTTATTCCTGGTTTTGAAGAGCAATTGGTTGGTGTGAAAGCTGGGGATGTAAAAACGATTTTTGTTAAATTTCCTGATAATTACAGTGCGGCACATTTGGCGGGACGGGAAGCAGAATTTGCCATTACTGTCAAAGCTGTCTTTAAACCAGATGAATTAAAAATTGATGATGAAGCAGCGCAAAAAGTTGGTTTAGAGTCTCTAGATCGCTTACGTGAGGTCGTTCGTGGGCAGATTGAAAGCCAATATGGTTCAGTGACACGTCAAAAAGTTAAGCGTCAAATTCTTGATGCTTTAGATGCTGATTATAATTTTGAGATTCCTGAAGAACTTTTAGAGGTTGAGTTTAACAATATATGGGCTCAGGTTAATGATGATTTGAAAAAGGCTGGGCGCAGTTTTGAAGATGAAGGTATTACAGAAGAAAAGGCGCGGGAGGAATATCGTGTCCTTGCGCAGCGTCGTGTTCGTCTTGGTTTGGTGCTTTCTGAAATTGGAATGAAGGTTGGTGTTAAAGTTAGTGAGGATGAGCTAAAAGCAGCCGTTTTTGATCAGGTTCGCCAGTATCCTGGACAAGAGAAAGAGATTATGGATTTTTTCCGTAGGACTCCGGAAGCTGTTGAAAATCTACGTGCTCCGATTTTTGAAGAAAAGGTCATTGATCATTTATTAGCACAGATAAAAGTCACAGATAAAGAAGTGACGGTTGAAGAGTTGATGAAAGAATATGACGAATCAGATGTTCCTGAAGAAAAGCCGGCAAAGAAAAAGTCTGCAGTGAAAGAAACGTCTACAGAGAAAAAACCAGCTAAGAAAAAGGCTCCTAAAAAAGCTTAATATTTATGCAAACAGAACAAGCCCGATAGAAACGGGCTTGTGTTGTAAGATTTATGTTCTGGGGTTACACTGAGAGAATGGTTTTAGATAAGCCATGAGTATATTTTAAATATTGGTAGTGGATTGGCAATGAGCATCATTGATACGCGTACTCCTGATTCTAAGCGTTTTATTTCTGGAGTTACAGGTGATTGGGAAGTCATCATTGGCATGGAAGTTCATGCGCAAATCATATCAAATTCAAAACTTTTTTCAGGAGCATCAACAAAATTTGGTGCAGAGCCGAACAATCATGTATCACTTATTGATGCAGCCATGCCAGGTATGTTGCCTGTTCTTAATCAAGAATGTGTTCGTCAAGCGGTTCGAACGGGGTTAGGATTAAAGGCGCATATTAATTTAAAGTCTGTTTTTGATCGCAAAAATTATTTTTATCCAGATTTACCGCAGGGGTATCAGATTTCTCAATTTCGCTATCCCATTGTGGGAGAGGGAAAGATTATCATATCTGTTGGTCCAGATTCGAATGGCCAATTTGAGGATATTGAAGTGGGAATTGAGAGGTTGCATCTTGAACAGGATGCTGGAAAATCGATGCACGATCAACATCCAACGATGTCTTTTGTAGATCTTAATCGTTCTGGTGTTGCTCTTATGGAAATTGTTTCCAAACCTGATATGCGCTCATCAGATGAAGCCAAAGCCTATATGACAAAATTGCGTACGATTGTTCGTTATTTGGGCACTTGCGATGGCAATATGGATGAAGGTTCTATGCGTGCAGATGTCAATGTATCTGTTCGTCGTCCTGGTGAAGATTTTGGAACGCGCTGTGAAATTAAAAATGTTAATTCTATTCGCTTTATTGGTCAAGCAATTGAGTATGAAGCGCGTCGTCAGATCGCAATTTTAGAAGATGGAGGCGTCATAGATCAAGAGACTCGGCTTTTTGATGCCGCTAAAGGTGAAACGCGTTCTATGCGCTCAAAGGAAGAAGCGCATGACTATCGTTATTTTCCTGACCCTGATCTTTTACCATTAGAATTTGATCAAGCATTTGTGGATGCTTTGGCAGCAGACTTACCAGAATTGCCTGACGCTATAAAAGCACGTTTTATTAAGGAAATGGGATTGACAGTGTATGATGCTTCCATTCTTGTGACAGAAAAGGCTATTGCTGATTATTTTGAAGAGGTAGCGCGTGGGCGTGATGGAAAAATAGTTGCCAATTGGGTGATTAACGACCTTTTAGGGGCTTTAAATAAAGATAATCGTGAGATTGAAGAGTCCCCAGTATCGCCAAATCAATTGGGAAGTATTATTGATCTCATAAAAGAAGGAGTTATTTCTGGAAAAATTGCCAAAGATCTTTTTGAGATTATTTGGAATGAGGGGGGTGATGCACGCCAAATTGTAGAAGAGCGAAATATGAAGCAGGTAACGGATACAAAGGCTATTGAAAGAGCTGTTGATGAGATCGTTGCTAATAATTCTGATAAAGTTGCGCAAGCAAAGCGCAAACCTGCTTTAGCTGGTTGGTTTGTTGGACAGGTAATGAAAGCAACAGGTGGTAAGGCAAATCCCCAAGCTGTTAATGAATTGGTTAAGATGAAACTTGGCATAGATTAAATTTTTATGGGGTGGAGAAGAAGCCATACATATGATATCTTCTTGAAATTAAAGGATAGCACGTTAACCTATCAATTGGAATTGTAGTTGAATTTACGAGTAATTTTTTCGATAATTTCAATCGTTAATAATTTTATTCCAACGATTAATTTCATGAGCGCACTAAATGAATGGAATAGCAGATGGCTCGTTTTTTTAAGCAAATCTTCACATGGTGGAATGGCAATACCATTGGTACGCGTTTTTTCACATGGCGCAAAGGTAAGCGGATAGGGGAAGATCAATTTGGAAATATATATTATGAAGGAGGACTTCATAAGGATGGTTATCCGCACCGTTGGGTTATCTATAAAGACTATTCTGAGGCCTCTACTATTCCACCAGGTTGGCACGGCTGGATTCATCATCGCTGTGAGTGTCCACCAACACAGGAGGATTATCATCCTTATGAATGGGAAAAGCCTCATGTTGCAAATATGACAGGAACAAGTGAGGACTATCGACCAAAGGGGGCTATCACTTCCAATGGAGAGTGTTCTTGTGTGCATGCAGATTATGATGCGTGGTCACCTAAAAAATAACATGTTTTAATGTGCCTGTGTATTTTTGTCTTATTTGACTCTATGTTATGAAAAGAATTATTTTTTTAAGGTGCGATTGATTTTGATATGATGAGATTTTTTTTATTGTTAGGGATGAGGCATTTTTTTTATATTTTTTTAATGGGAATTTTAGTGTTTTTATCCTTAAATAGTGGAGTGCGGGCTGAGCGTATTAGCAATGGAATTGCTGTTTTTGCGGGTCTTGACAAAATCACGGGGCGGACTACACGTTTTGAAGTTACTCTTGGTAAAATTTATCAGTACGGTGCATTACAGGTAACTCCACGTGCGTGTTATACGAGCTCTAAAGATGAACCCACGCGTACAACAGGTTTTGTTGAAGTCAATGAAGTGACATTAGATAAAAAAATACGGCGTATTTTTACAGGATGGATGTTTGCAGATAGTCCTGGTTTGAACGCTGTTGAGCATCCTATTTATGATGTATGGTTAAAGGATTGCAAGCAGAATTCTCAAGATCTTCCTCTTCAATGATTAGTGTATTATCTATTTATAATACATTGATTTATAATAGTTATTTATCATTTTACAACTTAATAGGAGGTTCAAATTCCTATGATTACCTCATTTAAAATTTTTTATATTGAATTGATCCAAACTATTCTCTTGCGCGTTAAAAGTGACGGATGTGTAAATAAGACTGTCTAAGAAAGGAATAAAAAACTCCGTCATGAACTGTTTAAATTCAAAGATGCATCATTAGAATAAACATATTTTTTCAGTGTTTCATAAGAGACAGTTCTTGAATTATATCTGTAAAAGGTTGAAATGAAAGGCTTGTTTATATTTGTTAAAGAGATGAACTGACGCTTTTGCATTTATGAGGGAAACAGACTATCAAGTAAGTAATTCATCATGAAACACCAATCAGTATATCTAGAGAACGCCTGTGTTGGTAGTTCTTTTCTCATAGAGATGTCGCTTTTTATTCAAAGAGTAGAAGCAATGCAAGCTATCTTAATGGAAAAATTGAGATTTAAGATTATTTAAAGTTTATCAATCGAAGTATAGCTTGGTTAAAAAATGCAATAATCAATATATTTCTAGTAAGAAAATAATGTTTATATATTTTTATTATACACCACCTCATAAGTGAGTTTGTCTATTCGTAAGTTCTTGTATATTGCATGGTAACTTCACATTTAAGTAAGTAGGATACCACTAAGTTTGTAAATCATATTCTTGACATCCATGCTTTTTAAAATCTTTTGTATAAAATACACGTGTTTTTATGTAGAGCTATTGAAAATTTAAAAAGGGGCTTCGAAGAGGCGTTGAGAAGATTCTGAATCACTGGGAATGGTATATTTATTTTGTATAAAAGAATAACCCATTTTCTAAAAAATACGAGATTTTATACAATGAAAGTTTCTAGTCACCACCATAATGATGTTTCCCGATTGCCAAAACAACCTAAAGAACCCTTATTGAATGTTCCATTTATTATAGTTGTTTTGATAGCATTTTGTTTTTGTCTTTATTGCATTTCTCAGTATTTTTTTTCTCATCAGGTTTATGTTGAAAGCCTTGAGTTTTTTTCATTTATACCAGCATTGTTTAAGAGGGATCCTGTAGCATTTTGTTATACCATGGTGAGTTATTCATTTATGCATAGTAGTTTTAAACATGTTGCTCTTAATATGGTTTGGCTTTTGGTTTTCGGCTCTCCTTTAGCAAGGCATTTTGGTGTTTTACGTTTTTTAATTTTTTGGGTGTTAACGGCAGTTATTTCTGTTTTGACTTATTTTACATTTCATCAAGAAAGTACCATATCACTTATTGGGGCGTCAGGTGCCGTATCTGGAATGATGGGTGCTATTGCACGTTACGGTTTTCCTAGTGGTAATCTAGCTGTCAATGCGCAGAACGAAAAACTTTTAGGACCTTTATTATCTGTCAAAAAAGCTCTGTGTTCTAAGGGGGGTCTTGTTTATATGAGTGTATGGCTGACGACTGATTTGATCATAGGTATTTCTTCTATTTTGTTTGAAGAAAATGGCATCTCAATAGCATGGGAAGCTCATATTGGCGGGTTTTTTGCGGGTTTTTTGTTGGTTGGTTTTTTTGATGTTTCACAAAAAATTAAAAACTAGAATCTAAGATATTGATGTGCCACATAAAGAGCTATTGTTGCTGCATTTGAAACATTTAATGATTTAATATTTCCAGGCATGTCAAGGCGTGTTAAAGCGCAAACGGTTTCGCGTGTTTTTTTACGTAAACCTTTACCTTCTGCTCCTAAAACAAGAGCAATTTTATTCCCTGTTAATGCTGTTTCTAGAGGTTGGTCACCTTCTGAATCGAGACCAAAGCTTGTAAAACCTGTTTGATGAAGTTCTTGAAGAGCTTCAGCGAGGTTTCGTACGGTAATATAATGAATCATTTCCAGAGCTCCAGATGCCGCTTTCGCAAGAACACCGCTTTCGTGGGGAGAGTGACGGCAAGTTGTAATAAGTGCTTTAGCTTTCAATGCAACTGCAGAGCGCATAATAGCGCCAACATTATGTGGATCGGTAATTTGATCCATGACAATGACCAGATCAGTATTGGTTAGTTCCGACAGTTTGCATGGTTTGAGGGGGAGAGTTTCCAGAACAATACCTTGATGAACAGCCTCACTTCCAACAAGCGAATCAAGATATTTGGGGGTGCATAATGTAACAGAGCAAGGATAATCTGATTCGGATATATTTAATCGTTTTAAGGCATTTTGTGTAACGTAAAGACATTTTAAAATTCTTTTTGGGTTTTCTAAAGCAGCCTGAACAGAATGAATACCATAAAGATAGATGATCCCTTGCTGTAAAGAAGCAGCTTTCTTCTTTGGGTGTGTAAAAGATCGAGAAGGAGAGCCTTTTGTATCGCGATATCGGCGACGCAAACGAGCATAATGAGAATTTTGTGATGTTTTTTCTTTCATAGCTTCTTTATAGCGTGTTAATAAGAAAAATAGAGAGAAAAAAATCTATGATTTAAAATTATGAGCAGGAAATTTGTACAGAACTGTATTTATTCTGTTGACAGATACAATAGTAATCGTCATAACCACTTCGCAATCAGATTGAATTGAATGGGTATTCAAGATGGTTGTCGTGATGTCTCATTGCGTGACTTTATCGGTGTAATGGAGGGGTGCCCGAGTGGTTAAAGGGGGCGGACTGTAAATCCGTTGCGTATGCTACGTTGGTTCGAATCCAACCCCCTCCACCATTCATCGAAGGAGAGTTAGTACGTGGGTCATGCGGGTATAGCTCAATGGTAGAGCAGCAGCCTTCCAAGCTGAATATGCGGGTTCGATTCCCGCTACCCGCTCCAAATGGTTGTTGATGATTGGGCAAATAGGTATGATGGAGGATATTCCATTTATAGATGGGGTGGGGTTTTGCCTCTAAGAGTTGTGGTTATTGGGCTGTTTACAGTCTGGTCAGACTCATTTTTGCAGGACTGACCCTAGGTGCTAACAAAAATAGAGAATAAAACAAGAGATTAATAGCAATGGCGAAGAGCAAGTTTGAACGAACAAAACCGCATGTTAATATTGGTACGATTGGTCACGTTGATCATGGGAAGA